>JARGGF010000810.1 GCA_029210905.1 Bacteroidales bacterium
TATCAATTTAATAAACAAGACTATTTTTCTATTTATTATTGTAAACCGCTCAACTTAGGTGTTAATAAAGATTACGTTTTACAAAATATTAGCGAATAAATTTGGAGATCTTCAAATAACCTTAGATTTTCATTTTTTAACTTTTTGTTTTTATTAAAGAAAAATCATGTATATTTAAGAACAAAAAGCGGGGAGCAACGCGATACAAACTGCATAAAAATTATGAGACCAACTAAAAAGGGGCAAATTGCCAAGTTTCACACACCATTGGAAGATGAAAATCCGAAACAAATTTATATAGTGCTTGAAGTCATTGAAGATACTGACATACCAAGAGCTCTCATAAAAGCTTTAAATACAGGATTGAGCTTTCCACCAATAAACACTGTTCAATTAGATGATTTAGAAGTGGTTGAAGTGGATACACAAGATTTAATCGGGCATTATGTGACAATTAATAAATCTGATAATTCAAAAGTCCAGGGTAAAATTGTTAAAGTAATTAAACAAAAAATTATGCTGGATCTGGCAATAGTCGAAAAAGGTGTAGAAACAAATGTTAGGCTTACTATTGTTGATAATCTGGGTGTCGAGCATACCGGATTGCTTTTTGTCAATTAATAATTAACTAAAAAAGATGAATAGATGTTATATAGAAAAAGTAATCTTTATCCTGGATTATTTGTTGAAAGATTAGTTTAGCCATTATTTATATATCCAATTTACCTTGATTTTTAACTTAAAATAAAATATTGCCTAATGATATTAACATATCTTATAAACCATAAAATAGTTGCTTCTGAATAATGGATGTTCATAACAAAGAAACCAGAAGTTTCAATATGAGCCAAATCAAAGGGAAAAATACCAAGCCCGAGATGTTGGTCAGAAAGTTTTTATTTGCTAATGGATTCCGATACCGCCTTCATGATACCAAACTGCCTGGAAAACCAGATGTAGTGCTACCGAAATATAAAACCGTTATTTTTGTTAACGGCTGCTTCTGGCATGGACACGAGGGATGTAAATATTTTGTTGTGCCCAAAACCCGCACCGAATGGTGGCTGCAAAAGATAAATAGCAATAAACTTAATGATACTAAAAAAGTTATCCAACTTGAGGAATTGGGATGGAAGCTTGTTATCATTTGGGAATGTCAATTGAAACCAGGCAAAATAGAACAAACACTTCAGGAATTACTTCAATCACTCAATAAATAATACCAGGTCATTTATCAACATTACAAGAACGTGACTTATAGTCCGTTGACTGATAGGCGACAAAACTTTAAGTTTGACTTTGTCAAGCTATACTCAATATTGCTCATAAATGAATATAAAAAATAAAGTCGGAAGCCGCATTAAAGAATTGCGACTTTCCAAAAAACTTTCTCAGGAAGCACTTGCTAACATTGCTGAGGTAGACAGGACTTATATGACCAGCGTTGAAAACGGGCGAAGAAATATTTCTGTTGTTACGCTTGAAAAGATAATCAAAGCATTGGATACCAATTATTCAGTTTTTTTTAATAGCAAGGAATTTTCAGAATGAATAAAGAACTGACCTATATTGATTTGTTTGCAGGAGCAGGTGGGCTATCCGAAGGATTTATAAGGGCGGGCTATAAGCCTGTTGCCCATGTTGAATTCGATCAGGCAGCATGCTTTTCTCTTAAAACAAGATTGGCTTATCACTATTTAAAAGCGAATAACCAAATTAAGATTTATACTGATTATCTTAAAGGAAAAATCAATCGTGAAGAATTATACTCACAAATCCCTGAAGAAATAATTTCCTCCGTATTCAACAAAACTATTGGTGCTGACAATGAATTTATTTTTAATGAAATTGAAAAACTGACCAAAAATAAAGAAGTTGATTTGATAATAGGCGGACCTCCTTGCCAGGCATATTCACTTGTAGGGCGTGCGCGTGATGAAAATGGGATGAAAAATGATAAAAGGAATTTTCTATATTTCCAATATTATAATTTTTTAAAAAAATACAATCCTAAGGTATTTGTATTTGAAAATGTTCCAGGGCTTCTTTCAGCTAGGAAAGGTGAGTATTATAAAAACATGTGCAATCTATTTGCCAGAGCCGGCTATACTACTAAACATTTTAAACTGGAAGCAAATCATTTTGGAGTACTTCAAAACCGCAAGCGAATACTAATCATTGGTTATAAAAAGGAATTAAATATAACGCTGCCTGATTTTGAGAATTTCAGATCCAACTTAACTTCTGAAGTAAATAGCATTTTTTCTGATTTGCCAAAACTACAGGCAGGAGAAGGGATTGATAAATATGTTGAATATTCAGGAAAGACAAATAACTGGCTTGAGAATGCTCATGTGAGAAATGGTCTTGATATTCTGACTCAACATGTTGCTAGGCCTCATACCATTCAGGATAAAGAGATTTACCATATTGCAGTTAAAAAATGGAACGAAAACCACAATAGGTTGGATTATAATGATTTGGAAGACAGATTAAAAACTCATAAAAACCGGCATTCATTTTTTGACAGATTTAAAGTAGTTGCAGCAGATATACCATATTCGCATACAGTTGTTGCCCATATTGCAAAGGATGGTCATTATTATATTCACCCAGATATTGAACAGAATCGCTCCATTTCTGTTAGAGAAGCAGCACGATTACAGTCATTCCCTGATGATTATTATTTTGAAGGAGTGAAAGAAGGGGCAAATAGAACTGCTGCTTTTAAGCAAATTGGGAATGCTGTGCCTCCATTGATGGCATATGAAATTGCTCAAAAAATAAAAGAACTTTTATGTCAGATAAACTAAACAAAAAAGATAAAGAAATTCCTGTCACATTTAAACCTAGAGCAAGACTTCTTTTACAATTGGGTGACCAACTTATAAAAAATGAAAGTATTGCATTAGTTGAACTAGTTAAAAACTCATATGACGCTGATGCCACCAAAGTAGACATTTACATGGAAAATGTAGATGATCCAACTAATGGAGTAATAATAATTGAAGATGATGGATATGGCATGGATGCCCAAACAGTAAAAGATGTATGGATGGAACCCGGAAGTGACTTTAAGTCTGAAAAATTT
>JARGGF010000811.1 GCA_029210905.1 Bacteroidales bacterium
TGATCTTTTTTTTCGGGATTACTAAACCAAATATTCTTAATGCGCCTTCCAAATCTGTTTTCTGGTAATTTTTGCATAATTGGATTAAAAGCTTTGGATCCAACAATAACCTTCTCGCCAACTTTATAATCTGCAACTTCATCAGAAGTTACCACAACCTTAATAATATTGTTGCCAATTAATATATTTACAATATAAATACAATCAGATTGAGTAAAACTAAGTATTTCACCAATAAACTGGAATTTTGCACTAAAACTCTCATGGGTAAATATTTTTGATGGAGCCCCGTAATTAACCATTTTGCCTTGATCAATTACCAAAACCTTATCGGAAAGCTTAAATATTTCCACCAAATCATGACTTATTAAAATAGTTGTAATCCCCAATTCTTTATTAATTCGCAGTATTTCGTCCTGCAATTCATTTCGCATATCAATATCAAGTGCAGCTAAAGGTTCATCAAGCAATAAAAGCAATGGATCTTTTACTAAAGCCCTTGCTAAAGCAACACGCTGTTGTTGGCCACCTGATAAATTTTCGGGTTTTCTGTCTCTCAAGCCTGATAAACCAGTGATTTCCAGAAGATTATTAATTTTTAAAGGATTATTTTCTGCATAAAGTAAGTTCTCCTTTACCGTCATATTTGGAAAAAGTGCATAGTTTTGAAATACAAAACCGGTTGAGCGCTGTTGTGGTTTTAAATTTACACGTTTTATATGGTCATACCATGCAACTTTATCTACTTCTAATTTCCCTGCTTCTGGTTCAATAAGTCCGGCTATCAATCTTAATAAAGTAGTTTTTCCGGCACCGGATTTTCCAAAAAGAGTGACAATTTCACCTTTATCAACCGATAGATCAATGGATAAATCCATCTCTCCCTCTGCAGTAAAAAGCTTTTTTTGAAAGGAAAGTTCAAGAAACATAGATAACTTTTTAACAGCCGAAGTTATAAAAAGAGAAGTAAAACAAAAATTAATAATCAGCAGGTTCAGAAATAATTAAAACATAAAATCTTCAACTGATTGCAGACATTTCCATGTAAAAAAATATTTCTTACAACAACGTATGTAAGAAAAGATTAACTTTGTAAAACAAAGAAACGAATTCGATCCTATTGATATCAAAAAGTCATACTTGTAACATCCCCGAGCACAGACTACTGATGTTTCTTTACATCTTTTCTGAGCTATAAGTTAATAGCAACCTAACACTATTATCCAACCGGATATTTCTGCTTCTCAGCTTTACAAAAGCAAAGACAATTTCTTACAAATTTACAACTTATCTGGCTTAAATTATGGATGCATATGATTGCTATCTAAACGAACTGGTCAACCTTAATAAATCAGTTTATTCTAAGTATTCTAATATCAAGTGGGTAAATGCCTATAACTCTTCTGAATATCAGAATATTAGAGAACAATTACTTGACAAAACAGGCAATTCGGTACTATTCAATAACACCAAACCTTATCTTAACCATCTGTCAAAAGGATGCAATCTCTGCGGCAAAGGTCTTTGGTCTTGTCTGTTTATCACAGGCAAATGTAATGCAAACTGTTTCTACTGCCCAACCTCACAAATAATTGATGATGTATCAGGTTCGCAGGGATTAACTTTTCCAACTGCTGAATCATATGCTGAATATGTCAACTTTTTTAAATTTAAAGGAGTAAGTTTTAGTGGAGGTGAACCTTTGCTTGTTGCAGACAGGGTACTTAACTATCTTGAACAAATTAGAAAAACCTGTTCCCCGGATATTTATACCTGGATGTATACCAATGGTATTCTGGCAAATGATAAAATATTTAATAAATTAGCCGAACATGGACTAAATGAAGTGCGCTTTGACATTGGAGCCACAGCCTACAATCTGGACAAAATAAAGTTTGCAAAAGGAATTATTCCAAACATTAGCATTGAAATTCCGGCAGTGCCCGAAGAAAAAGAGCGATTAAAAGAGCTGCTGCCAGAAATGGTAAAGGCAGGAGTTAGTAATTTAAACCTTCATCAGCTGCGCCTTACTGAATATAATGCAGAGAAACTATTAAAACACAATTATACATTTATCCCTGCAGAAAAACCAATTGTACTTGAATCGGAATTGGCTGCATTAGAAATAATTGAGTATGCCAGGGAACAAAAAATTGACATCGGAATAAACTATTGTTCCTTTTTTTTTAAAAACAGGTTTCAGCAAGTGGGATTTAGGAAAATTGTTGCAAATGCAATATCCAACAATGGGACTATAATAAATAATAAAGGGTTTATACGTGCTGTAAATGAAAATAAAATTCGATACTATTCCACCAGAATAGCTGATGAAGGTAAACTATCAGTACCTTTTGAGACCTTACAACTTAAAAACAAAACCTATTGCTGGAAAAATGAACTGGTTCATAATCAGATAATTTCAGATAATGGCCAATTAAGAAAAACCATTAATCTGATAAATAAAGAACCAGATAATATTCCTGATGATGAAGATTTATTCGAAATCTGGAGACTTGAGTACATTGAAAAGGGGTTGAGGGAATACTGAGATCTATAAAAAAAAGCCTTACAAAACAAATCCGTAAGACTTTAAAAATCAATGTGGAGAATATCGGAATCGTAACGATGACCTTCCCGACAAACCTTGTCGGGATGCTCTAGCCAACTGAGCTAATCCTCATTAATTTATTGAACTTCGTAATTGCCCATTTGTTCTTACCGAAAAGTAATTTTGTGTACTTTCATGTGCACCCAAACAAAAAACCTTACAAAACTTAATTTGTAAGGCTTTGAAAATCAATGTGGAGAATAGGAGAATCGAACTCCTGACCTTTTGACTGCCAGTCAAACGCTCTAGCCAACTGAGCTAATCCCCCATAATTTTTTTAACGAACCTGTCTCCGATGACCTTCCCGACATTCCTTGTCGGGACGCTCTAGCCAACTGAGCTAATCCCTCGTATTTTTTTTTAACGAACCTGTCTCCGATGACCTTCCCGATATTCCTTGTCGGGACGCTCTAGCCAACTGAGCTAATCCCCTATCGACCGTAAAATCGAAGCGCAAATATAATGAATCCTAAAA
>JARGGF010000812.1 GCA_029210905.1 Bacteroidales bacterium
ATTATCTCATGAATATTCATAACTTAGATTTTGATACAAAGATAATAATTTCTACATTATTCTAAAACACAACCTTTCTTAATAAATTGGGCTATAAATAATTACATATCAGGTTGGCTTTAATATCTATACTATTTATTATTCAATGTCGTTTAGCTCATAGCTCTGAATTAACCAGGTCATTAGACATTAGACTGGTTACTTAATGAACTAATGACCTATGACTCAAGATTAAAAAGCAATCCCGTACATTAATCCTGCATTAAAATCAATTTATTGATTTCAAAAAAAATCATTTAAATTTGCCCCTCGTAACTTATTGTGCAAAATGATTAAGAAATTACACCTACTTGTTATCAAGTCATATATTGGGCCACTTATCCTGACTTTTTTTATTGCGGAATTTGTACTAATCATGCACTTTTTGTGGTTGTATATCAGCGATTTGGTAGGAAAAGGACTGGAATGGTCGGTAGTTGCTGAGCTTTTGCTATACGCTTCGGCAGGATTGGTAAAAATGGCTTTACCACTGGCTATATTACTGGCTTCTATTATGACTTTTGGTAATTTTGGCGAAAATTTCGAGCTAAGTGCCATGAAATCAGCAGGTATTTCCCTTCAAAGAATTATGATGCCGCTTATTATTTTTTCTGTTGCAATAAGTATAGGTTCATTTTATTTTTCTAATTATGTAATTCCCTATACCAACCTTAAAACCGGTGCCTTGCTCTATGATGTTGGTAATCAGCGGCCTGAGTTGAATATTAAACCCGGCATTTTTAATAATGATCTGGAGGGTTTTAATATTAAAATAAAGAGTAAAAATCCTGATAATAATATGATGTATGACTTTATGGTCTATGATCACAGTGAAAGAAGGGGAAATCCGAAAGTGACACTTTCTGATTCAGGGACTATGGAGGTAACCGGTGATCAGAAATATATGATAATTACAATGTATGGTGGACGCACTTTCGAGGAACTTAATGAAAAAAAGCCAGCAGAAAAAATTTATCCTGAGCAGCGCACTTATTTTGATAAACAGACTTTTATACGCGAACTGACAGGATTTGATTTAGAAAGGACTGATGAAGATTTGTTTAAGCACCATTATCAAATGAAACGAATAGATGAGCTTGAGAAATCAAGTGATTCGCTATCTGAGACTCTGGAAAACAGAAGGGCACAATTTGTAAATGGTTTAAACCGCACAAAATATTTTAAGTATGAACGGAAAAAATCAAATATAAAGGACACCTCCTTGTTCGAAGCGGACTCTGTTAAAATAATTACTCCACCTGAAGAACTTAAGGTAGAAGTTAATATTGACAGCGTGCTTAATACCGCAACGCTTCTGGATAAGGACAAGACCATTAGAATGGCCATTGAAAATGCAAGCACTACTAAAAAATATATTGATTCAAACGAAAAGGATATGTATGAAAGGGCAAAAGATATCCATAAACATGATATTGCCTGGCACGAAAAATTTACCCTGTCATTTGCCTGTTTAATTTTCTTTTTTATTGGTGCGCCATTAGGGGCCATCATTCGAAAAGGAGGATTTGGCTTACCCTTTTTGGTCTCAATTATTTTCTTTCTGCTCTACTATGTGGTCTCGCTTATGGGTCGGAAATTTGTTGAAGAAGGCGTTTTGTTGCCATGGGAAGGAATGTGGCTTTCTTCTTTGCTGACTTTGCCATTAGGAATCTTATTTACCTATAAAGCAACTACCGATTCAGTATTATTTGATATTGGGGCCTATTTCGAATTCTTAAAAAGACCATTTAGAGTTTTGGATATAAGCTATAAAGATCCTTCAGTTGTTTTTCATAAAGATGTTGAGGTGCCTGAGATTGGGAAAATAAAAATGTCTGTAAGCAACCTGAAAAATCAAGCCTTCACATTAAAAAAACAAGTGATTAAGGAATACAAATCCAGGGATAATTTGTATATGAGACATTTTTCCAACGATGTTTCTGATTTAAGGTTATTTATTGAAAATTACAACCTGCTTTATGATATCTTATCGGTGAAATTTCGAGATAAAAAATTCTTAAAAGCTAGCCTTGAGAAATTTCCCAAAATAGAGTTTGTAAAATATGAAATGACCAAAAAGAAACTTTGGGCCAATTATTTTCTGCTGACTATCGGAATATTTCCTCTGGGACTGCTTACGCTTTTAAGATCCTATCTGAAGCTGAATGTTTTAAAACAGAAAATTGAATTGGTTGAAGAAAATCTTAAAACATTTGAGCATCAGATATCTATTACTAAAGACGTACCAATTAGTAATTTAACAACAAAACAAGAGAAAAATGAACTCATAAAGGAGATCCCTAATCTTGTTAGCAAACCTAACATAGTAGCTTATGAAAGTATCTCTGATGAAGAAATTATAAATTCAATTAACCACTTTAATTCCAGGTTGCAGGAAAAATCAGCATTCATGAGCTTTCATTTAAGCTCGCTCTTTGATTTTCTCAGATTACTTTTTACCAAAGAATTATTTCCCAACCAGGAGTTCTTTAAAGAGTTTATCAAGGTTCGCCAGTTAATTAGGGCAAAATATTCTGAAAGCACGAAAATTAATGAGCATTTGTTTGGATTAACCAGTTTTAATTTGGACAGTTACAAAATGAATCATCTTAAGATTTCATTCAATTATTTTCTGTTGGCTTTTGTAATTCCACTTGGCTTATTTGTTTTTATATTCTCATTTTACAAATTAAAAAGACTTAAAAATTACCTTGAAAAAGCCCAGGATGAATTTAGTGCAATAGCTGGTTTAATTTCTAGTGGCAGATATAATGATCAGGAGCAATTTGATCTTTCCGCGGAAGAAACCATTTTAAGTAAAGGAATTGACCAAATTACTGAAAAAGAGCTAAGAGAATTGCTTGATAAATTAAATAAATACTCAGTTTACTATTTGAATAATATAATGGCATCCCGCATATCAGTATTTGAATTTTTACGTTTATTACTAACAAAAGAAATTAATTCAATTGAAAATTATGTTGATTTTTATGAAAAGGTCTCTATAATTTTAAATGAAAAATT
>JARGGF010000813.1 GCA_029210905.1 Bacteroidales bacterium
CTGTTTATTCTTCCAACATAAACATACCTGGTGCTGTTATTATTTTTTTCATCAGTTATGCTAAAAAATTTCCCCTTTATCCGAAGTGTTTCAATTATTGAATCAGATAAAATTATTTCTGTTTTATTTAAATTTTCGCCCCATAATTTTTCCATTACCTTGTCCAAGGACTTAGGTTGATAATTGATGGGGCTTTGATTTGGATTTACCATCAAAGCTAAAAGAAACACTGTGGATAAAAGGGATTTCATCATATTATAAAACTAAAATTAATTATGGCCATCTTAATCTGGATTATTCATAAAACTCATAATTATTTGGGTTAAAACATTACGGCAATACCAGCATTAAATATTTTAGTATATTCTTGGTCAGCTTCCGATTTAACAAATTGCATATCAACCTTTAAGGCGGCATCCTTTGTTAATTTCCAATCAATACCAGTTGTAATAATCGTTTTATTATAGGCATTGTTTTTTACAATATTGTCATCAGTTGTGTTATGTGTGTTAAAAGCTTCGTATCTTACAAATGGAATCAACTCAGATTTTATGCTACTGGCAGAACGAAATACATTATATCCGGCTTCTGCATAATAGCCTGTCATTAAACTGCCAAGATCGTTAAGAACAACTCCGTTTGCCGTAAATTCATTGTATTGTTTTGTATTTGAGAGCTTTGTATAATAATATTGACCTTTTAGTTGCAAGCCTCCAATGGTGTATCTTGCATCAATACCTATCATGGCAACTCCAACTACTGACGAATCAGCTGTTGCCATAGCTAAATCATCATTTTTGTCAATACCATTGTAAAGCGTTGATTGGGTTTTTCCAAAATACCCCGACAGGCCAATATTTAAACCTCTTATACCATAATATTCCACTTTACCAGTAAAATTTGGTGAGCTAATAAAAGATTCTGCCCCTTTTTGCCTGCCTTTTCTAAGACCATTTGCCCCACCAAGCTTTGCTTGTCCATCGTAGCCATTAAAGCCATTTACCATGTAGGCCTGATATTTCAGCGAGGCATCAAGGATATTTCCTGTAAATCCAAAGCCTATTTCGCGCCATGTAGTAGGTGCAATATAATTATCTATAAAAGGGCGCTCAACACCTCGGAAAGTTGTTGGTTCATGGTATTCATTAATAATTCCCATCGGTGTTAAAATCAGACCACCTTTGAAATTAATGTAATTATTGATTTTAAATTGGAGGAAAGCTTGTTCTATATATACTTCCTGCACATGTTCGTATTCTATTTCAGTGATAAAGTGCACACGATCGTTAAATTTATAACCCAGCAACATCACTAAGCGATGTACATCAAGCACTCCATTATTTTTTAAATCCTTGTTTAACACCTGGTTATAATCTATCTGACCATAACCACCAATTGTTAATTTACCATCTTTAATCATTAATTGTTCTGCACTATTTTTATAAGTATTATTCAGACTATCTGAAATTTGTGCCGCTGCTCTCACAGAAAATAATAAGATAATTGCTAAAATAATTTTTGTTTTCATTACTTCTCCACCGTTTTAGTTATTTTTTTTAAAATCACTTTTGTATACTGATATTGTTAATTTTAAAAAGGCTGACTGTCAGTTTTAATTATATAATCCTTCGGTGCAAAAGTATTGAGGAGTAGCGGATTAATATATCCCAATATGTTGGGATTTTAACAGAATATTATGGAAAGAATTTACCAGGTAATCGTAATGGCTTAATATTTATGGAGTTGTGCTATTTGATTCAGCACTTAATAATTAAGTTTTACAACTAAATTAATTCTTCCAAATCAATTGATTCAGTATCTATCAGTTTATTTATTATAGCATAAACTGTCAATCCCGAAATAGACTTGATACCTAATTTTTCTGTGATGTTTTTGCGGTGGGAAATGACAGTATGAATGCTAATAAACAGTTTATCTGCAATTTGCTGATTGGTATTTCCTAAAGCTACAAGTTGTAACACATCCTTTTCGCGGCGAGAAAGATCCTCTCCTTCATGCTTGCTGATTTTAGAATGATCTGGCTGATTAAAAAAAGTTGACACAAGGCTGGCAATTTCTTTGGCCTGATCGTTTAAATTGATGCATTGGCTAAAGCCCAGGACATTATTTGATTCAATATGTTTATCACAGATGCCAATTGTCCTTAAAGTATTGTTTTTTTGTAGCTTATAAAGAATACTCTGATCAAGCGAGTCGAAATATTCGAGAAAGACTACAATATTGCATTTTTCAAGCTGCTCAAAAAATTTCAATTCTTTTAAAGTTCCCAGCTGAATGAATTCCACACTAAAATAATTGCGTAAAATTGCAAGTAATCCCCGTCTGATAATTTCGGATCGATGTATAACAAAAATCTTACTTTCCATTACCTTTTTTTATTTTCAATCGCTAATATCTGGGTAAGCAAAATTTTATCTTCTATACGGGCATGGTCTTTACTGTCTTTTTCAAAATTGGCAAGTAACATTAAAAACTCATTACAAATATTATTATCATAACTTGGTTCTATGTATTTGATAATAAGATTTTTGAGGTCGTTTAATTTATCATCGACATTTGAATGTTCTTTTTCAAAAGAGTGCATGGAATATTCAGATTTAATTTTCCCACTGCTTTCAATCATTTGCCTTAGGTAAGGAAATACATTATCTTCCTCTTCCTTAATATGAAGTACCCATTCGTTTTTATATTTTATATAGAAGGTCTTTATAATTTTCAGATCTTCTGTCTGGTTACCACCACTATCTATTAATTTTTCAAGTAAATTTTCAATTTGTGGAAAAACGTATTCAATATAATGTTTGTGGGTTTTTCTGAGATATTCTACTATCAGAAGAGGAGAGAAAGACAATAGTTCTTTTTCAGGAAAATATTCAGGATTGTGATAAGTGTTTATAATAGCAAGGAAAAATTCTGTATTTATTTGTTTTTCGTCACAAATTTCTGCAATGGTTTTATCTTTGATTCCAAGTTGAATACCAAACCTGTTCATCACTGGTAGTAATGAAAAATCAGCGCTTATTACCTTAGTTAATTTATT
>JARGGF010000814.1 GCA_029210905.1 Bacteroidales bacterium
AGAACTTAGTATGGATGGATTTTTATCAATCAACTCATCTTTGGAATAGCCTGTAATTTCAACAAAACTTTTGTTCACAAACTTAATTAAGCCCAAATCATCAGTAACAGCAATGCTTGCCGGAGAGTTATTTACACCTTGCGATAGTATTTTTAAACGCAATTCTTTTTCGCGTTCTTTTGTATAATCTTCAACAATTACCAAAATCTTTTTGTTTTCGTCCCTTTCAAGTGGTAAAATATGGGCTTTCAGGAAGGTTTTTTTATTCCAAACAGATGTATATTCATATAACTTAAAATGCGATTCACCTTTTTTAAAGCACGATTCAAAATCCTCTAACAATTCAGTACCTTTAAGCGAGGGCAGTTCGAATAAATTAAAGCTCATGCTTGAGGCAGCAGATGTAGAACCCAGTATTTCAAGCATTTGGTTATTAATACTTTCAATTGTTCCACTCTCAGTGGCAGTAAAAATACCAAGTGGAAGGTTTTTAAATAGTTGTTTGTACCTGTTTTCACTTTTTATTGCAAATTCATAAGCTTTTTCAAGTTCAAGATTCTTGTTTTCAAGTTGTTTCCTGATTTCAACCCTGGACGTAATATCTCTAACAGTGGATAAATAATTACCATCTGAAAGCTTTTTGGAGCGCATTTCGATATGAACCTCACGCCCGCCTTTTGTTTTCATTTTACGCTCAAAAATAACAATTTCACCAGCCTCAATAGCACTTTGATTAAAAGGTTTTTTGTCCAATTCCTGATCCGCAAATAAATCGATGTAGGCAATTTCTTTCAGTTCATCTTTATCATAACCAGTTAAAATACATGCACTTTTATTCACATTCAGAATTCGCAAATTTCTGTCTATCACAAAAAAACTATCCGCTGCCTCTTCAATAATATTACAGCCTTCATCAGATTTTACTGCCTCTGTAGTGGTTATTTTCTTTGAATTTTTATCAGAAGCTATATAAATAATTAATAATTCGTCATTGTCTAAATAAGTTCCTTTATATTGAATCTCATTAATATTATGTGTGTAAAAACCTTGTTTTTTACACGCTAACACTATTTCTGAAAATGTTTTTTTCGAGTTAATAATATCATTAAATTTTATTTCCGAAATTACATGCTTTTTAATATTGAGCAATTTAATAGAAATCTTAT
The DNA here is from genome assembly GCA_029210905.1 of Bacteroidales bacterium. Taxonomy (GTDB): domain Bacteria; phylum Bacteroidota; class Bacteroidia; order Bacteroidales; family NBLH01; genus NBLH01. The sequence goes on from JARGGF010000814.1 coordinate 1,167, forward strand.
TGCTGTATATTAACTTTTCATTTTTGTCGAAAATAACTACTCCTTCGAGGGCATGATCAAAGAGCTTGTTGTATTTTAATAAATCTATAGGTTCCACTTTCAAAATTGTTTTTTAATTAAAGATAAATGTAGATTCAATTTCTGTAAAATCAAAATACTGAAATTCTCCATTTATTTGTTACTTTAGTAACTAAAATCTTTAATTTTGCACCTTTTTACATCATAAATAATCTTTAAAATGAAAACAATACTGTTAATTATTTTCCTATCAATATCCTATCTGTCTCTTAATGCACAAACTAATTATAATTCTGGAAACCAAGAACTAGATAAGGATTTAAATTCCATAAATGCTGATGCAAAACTTGACTTAGCTTCCTTTAAAACAAATTTAAGATTAAGTTATAGTGTAAGCGAAAAGAAAATTGATTATATGTCTGTCGGTTTAAAAATGCAGCCTGCTGAAATATATTTTGCCCTCGAAATTGGTAAATACAGCAAACGTTCAATCGATGAAGTTTTAGTAGTTTATCAGAAAGAAAAATCAAAAGGCTGGGGATATATTGCCAGGCAAATGGGAATTAAACCAGGCTCTGAGGCCTTTCATGCATTAAAGAACAATGCTTCGGGCAAAGCCAAAAAAAATAAAGGGAACCATGGCAATAAAGGCAATAAGGGAAATAAAAATAATAATGGCAAGAAAAAATAGCTGATTTGGGGTATTTGTTATTTGTGTATTGGTTATTGGTTATTGGTGTATTGGAGTATTGGTTATTGGTTATTGGTGTATTGGTTATTGGTGTATTGGTTATTGGTGTATTGGTACTAATTTCTAATTTCCAATAAACTAATAACATAAATCATTAAAAACCTGAGTTTTATTATACGCACTATTTACCTGAATATTTGTCAATTAAATAAGTATAAGCCTCACTCCCGAGGTTAAAAAGCAAATCGAGACAGGACAGATCATTTTTAAACCCATGCTTGTCTGAAAAAACCTGGGAGTATTCAATTACAACCACCTTGTATTGAAGTTCTTCGGCCTTTGGAACTATTTTGTTGCGTAAATCGATACAATTCTGTGGATTTGTTTTGTAGTCATCTGTAAGCTTAATGTTTGGGCATATTTCTAAAATACCTGATATTGCATTGATTATCTCAAGGTTATAATCAAAAAGATACTTGTAATTGCGGGTAAAAAAAGGCTCAAAATCTCCAATTAAATATTCATAGAAGGGAGCAGAGCGATAGGCCGATTCAATGGATTTAAAATGCTGTTTTTGCCAGTTTGTGGCATAATCAATCTGAACATCCCGAATTAATGCTTTTTTCTTTGTAGCTACAACAACAGGTACACTAAGATTCATTACCCCATTTGCAGCCAATATCCTGCAACGATTCCTATAAGTTTTTTTTATATAATTCTCGTTTTGCTCCAGGTAAACAGTTTTTGTACCTACTAATTGTTTAATATAACTAATTGGCGGGAAAAAAGCCGTAGAGAGGAGTATTTCCATATTAAAATCTTGCAAGTTCATATTATTATCATACACAGCACCAAAATTTGATCTTTTGAATATTCTGTTTGGTTTCTCAATTTATCAGCAATACTTTATATACTATTAATTCAGAGTGGTATTACACATTAATTGTTTGACTTTTTATATTATTAATTTGATATTACACATTTATTCTTTGACTTATTACAATATCAACTTTGCATTATACATTATTTATTATCTTTTTTGCAATATCATTTATGTATTATACATCATCAATTTGATTTTTTACATAATCAATTTATCTTTTTACATATATTATTTAGTTTTTTACGCAACTGATTTAGCATTATACATTTGATGTTTGTCTTTTTATTCCA
>JARGGF010000815.1 GCA_029210905.1 Bacteroidales bacterium
TTTTCTTTATTTTTAGAGAACAAAAAAATGATATATCTTATGTAAATGAATAAAAAAGAAATTCTTATTCCGTTTGTTATTTTTGGACTAACCATTTTATTTGCAGGCATTTGCATAGGAGTCTATATCAGCAATGGCAAATCAAAAAAATGGGTAGCCCGAAAGATGAAAATAGGCGGCATGTTACTCAGTTTAACAGCTGTAAGTGTAGGTAATGGATGCGTTACTTGCTATGACATGCCTTCAGAAGGAAACATTATACAGTTTGATAATGTCAATGGTTATGAGTTAGCAATAAAATTGGATACTGGCAATGTAATTACCGGAACAATTTATGAACGAAGGGCTTCAGATTTTTCTTTCAGTATTGAAGATTCGCTGGAACAAAAATTTCAATCCGGACCAATATTACCAATCGATGGTAAGTTTGACAATTACGAGGAACAAATCAAAATAGAATTAGATAACAACCTGTCTGCCGGAAAATACTTTCTTAAAGTTTTTGCAACAGACACTATGCAGCAAGCAAACAGTTATCCTATAAACGGATTTTCAATAATAATCAGCAATGAATAAAAAAGAAATCGTAGTCCCTCTTTTGGTAATTGGACTAACCATTTTATTTGCAGGCATTTGCGCTGCAGTATTTTTAAGCAATGGAAAATCTAAAAAATGGATTTCCCGAAAAATGAAAATTGGCGGGCTATTGCTCACCTTAACAGCGGCTTCGTGCAATGGCGGTGGAGGTGAAGTAATGTGTTACGAAACAGTGGCAACCAACTCAATTTGGATAGAAGGTACCGGGCAAAATGGTATTGAAATTAAATTAGATACCAGTAATGTGCTTAGCGGACAAATTTCAGGTCTTGATGGAACTGATTTTTCGTTTAAAATTTCGGATTCTGAAAATAAGCCATTACAACGTGGCAATCTCATTCCAAATGACGGCAAATTTGATCAGTTTTATGAAGCCTTTAAAATTGAGCTTGATAAAAATCTGCAGCCCGGCAATTATTTGCTTGATATATTTGCAGCAAAGATTGCTGCCCAGGATACAGTGCTAGCCCAAAATCACCTTAATTTATCGATTAAAAACGAGTAAGCTTAAAAAACCTATTTCAAAATATTGAAAACCCAACTCCCCCATATCACGTTCGAAACTACTTCGGTTTGCAACCTGAAATGCAGGTATTGTTACAATATTTGGAAAATTCCGGGTAATGCTGATTTTGAGCAATTTAACTCCTACAAACAAGCAAAAAAAACACTTAAAAGGCTGTTTAAAATTGCTGAAGTAAGTCAGGTGACATTCACTGGTGGCGAGCCCTTTGCTGCAGAACGGTTTAATGAGCTGGTATTATTTACACGGATGAATAAAAAGTCTGTAGCCATAATAAGCAATGGGAATAAAGCTTCAAGTGCAGATTATAAACAGATGCTTGACCTGGGTGTAAACTTATTTGAACTACCTCTCCACTCGCCAACATCAAAAGAGCACGATTTTATGACCGATACACCAGGCTCCTGGCAAAAATCGCTTAGCTCAATTAAAGCCCTGGTTGCTTTAGAGGCCTATGTAGTAGCAGTAGTGGTTATAACAAAAGCCAATTTTCATTTAATTAAAGAAACACTGATTTTTATAAAAAATTTGGGTATTAACCGTATCATGCTCAACCGCTTTAATATTGGAGGACAGGGGATTAGTGAAAAAGAGAACCTTTGGCTTACACATGAAGAAATTAACAAAGCTTATAGAATAGCTGCCGAAACAGGCAGAGAACATAATCTAATGCTTTCATCTAATGTTTGCACACCAATGTGCGTGTTAAATCCATCAGATTTTAAAGGAATTGCATTTAGCTCTTGTTCACCTGATGTAAAAAAACGGCCTCTTACGCTGGACATTCATGGCAATTTACGCTTTTGCAACCACTCTCCTACTGTTTTGGGCAATATTTTCCAGGAAGATTTAGAGAAGATGCTGAGCTCAGAAGAAGCCAAAAAATGGAGTGACGTAACTCCTGAATTTTGCACACAATGCGATCTGTACTCAAGATGCATGGGTGGATGCAGGGCCGCTTCGGAACAATTAAAATTATCGCTGAGTGCGGTGGATCCGATTGTAGAAATTATTGTAGAAACCTAATTAACAAACAAACCAATTCATCCATATATATCTATTTGTCAACATTATATGACAAAAAAGACAATTATTTCTTAAACTCAATACTTCCCTTTTCAATATATTTTTTCAATTCAAAAACCTCCCCATTAAAAACACCATAGGTAAAACTTCCAATCCAGTCGCCCAGATTTACATAAGTAGTTTTTTCATCAATTTTATGAATACCAGGTAAATGGCGGTGCCCATAAATTAAATAATCGAAGTGTTCCTTTTTTAGCTCTTCTTTTGAATGAAGGATAAGCCATTCTTTATCTATACCATAAAATTCAGGCTCGCGAATTTCAATTCGTCGGCTGCCTGACCAGGTTTGGCCAATCCACAGTGAAAAATCGGGGTGCAGTAAATGTTTAAAACACCATTGTAGAAATTTATTGGTAAATATCCATTTTAGTAATTTATACCCATTATCCCCAGGCCCCATACCATCACCATGTGCAAGGTAGAATTTTTTACCAAAAATTTCAGTTTTAAATTCCTTCCTGTGCAAGGTAAGACCAATTTCTCTTGGCAAATAGTCATAAATCCAAATATCATGATTTCCTGTGAAAAGATGAATGGGAATGCCGCTATCCGATATCTCAGCAAGTTTTCCAAGAAAGCGGGTAAATCCCTGAGGAGCAGCACGTTTCCAGTCGTGCCAAAAATCAAATACATCCCCCAAAAGGTAAAGGGCGGCAGCATCTTCCTTTATTTCGTTTAGCCATTTAACCAGTCGCTTTTCACGTACCAGGCTCTTTTCAAATCCACCCAATCCCAGGTGAATGTCAGATGCAAAATATACTTTTTTGTCGTTTGGATTCAATCGTAAATATCTTCATAAAATTAATGAGGGCAAAAATAGTGGAAATTTAATTGAAATG
>JARGGF010000816.1 GCA_029210905.1 Bacteroidales bacterium
GCTTCTCTTTAGTGGGGCCTTCATAAAATGCATCAGCAATAACAAGGCAGCGCTGCGACCGGATAGGCTTACGAAACGCTGGTTTTGTAATAATACCCTTGGCACCTTTATAATTTGGATCATTTTCTTTGTTGCTATCGCCCTCGGCACGGGCATTAAAAAGGTACATCTTTTTTTTTGCCCAAAAAGGAGTAAGCCCAAACTGAAATAATTGAAGTTCCTTTGGTTTATCATCCGTAATTACAGGCGCAAAACTTCCGGGTCCAATGTTGTAATTGGGTTCAAAATCAATATCAACTGAAGGCTTAAGATTAAAGCGCTTCTCAATTACGCTGATTTTTTGAACTAAAATATATCTTCCGCACATATGGCTAAAGATAATAAAATCCGATAATTTTTCCAACAGGATAGTTTTAATCCTGGAAATGATAACTATTGCAAACAGTCATTTTTGATTATTAAAAAATTGTCAGGCATGAAATTAAAATATGATGCAGGCTCAATATACTTTTGGTGGCTTTAAAGGTTCTTAAGTATAAAGTCCATCTAAATAAGCTCTTTATTTTAAAGGGCTTGCCTGTTAAATTCGAAGTTTTTAAACAAACAATATTATGGCTTTTACCTTACAAATCGGACAAGTAGCACCTGCATTTAATTTGCCTGCTACTAATGGAAAGACTTATTCACTTTCTGATTTTAAAAGCAAATACCTTGTGGTGTTTTTCACCTGCAACCATTGTCCTTATGTTATTGGTTCTGATGAAGAAACTCGGAAAGTAGCAGTTGAATATTCTGAAAAAGGTGTTGAATTTGTGGCCATCAATTCCAATAGTGAAAATACTTATCCTGAAGACAGTTTTCAAAATATGGTTAAAAGAATGGAGGAATATAAATTTCCATGGTTTTATCTACATGATAAATCACAGGAAACAGCAAAAACTTATGGGGCTTTGCGTACGCCGCATTTTTATGTTTTTAATGAAAACCGCGAACTTGTTTATACCGGCAGAGGAAATGACAGCCCACGGGATACTTCCAAAATGAAAATCAATGATCTGGAAAGAGTTCTAAGTGAACTGACCAATGGGAAAGAAATATCTGTAAAGGTGACTAATCCAATAGGTTGCAATGTAAAATGGGATGGGAAAGATGCTCACTGGATGCCAGTTGAAGCCTGTGATCTTGTTTGAAAATTAAATAAAAAGCAAAAAACAAACAAAACTAAAAATTAATACGATGAAAAAATTACAAGTAATTTTAAAAATCCTAAGTGCTATGTCAGTAGTTATTTTTTTTAGTGCATGTCAGCCTAAGGATAATGGAAAAGGTACTGATTTAGATTCAATTGCTGAAACACAGCATGTAATGAACAATGATATGGACATGCAGCATGAAGCAACGGATATTCAAAAGGCAATATGCGTTCTTTATCCAACTGAAGGGAATGATGTTCACGGAACAGTTACTTTTGAGCAATCAGATTCAGGTGTGGTGGTAAATGTCAAAATTGAAGGCTTAACACCAGGGAAACATGGATTTCATATTCATGAGTTTGGCGATTGTTCAGCTTCGGATGGTACATCAGCAGGTGGTCATTTTAACCCAACTGGCATGGAGCATGGCTCACCTACGGGCGAGATGAGGCACGTTGGTGATTTAGGTAATCTTGAGGCAAATGCAGAAGGAAAAGCTGAATATACCCATGTTGATCAACATCTTAAATTAAATGGAAAAAATTCAATCCTTGGACGCTCAATTATTGTACACGCTGACGAAGATGATTTGAAAACCCAGCCTACCGGAAATGCAGGAGCCAGAGTTGCCTGCGGTTCTATTGGTGTGATGAAATAGAAGATTTTAACGAATTTCTCTGAATGCCAGCTTGATAATTGTTGTCTTGCTGGCATTTTATTTTTGATAAAAGTATTGACCTTAATAGCTTGATTTTTTTATTACTATGTTCTTTATTCCACTGATAAGGTGGCTTCGAGAGCCTCAGCCAACAATTTAATGCCCGTTGCCTGAGTCCCTCGAAGGCAACTTACTAAATTAATATTAGTAGAAGAACTCCCCAACCGATTTTCCAGGTAAGAAATAAAATAGTATTTTCGATAAATCACTAATCCAGACCATTATGAAAGGCTATATGTATATCCTACTATGCTCAGATGGTAGCTATTATACCGGAAGCACTACTAATCTGGAGCGTCGGCTTGCCCAGCACCAAAATGCTGAGGGTGCCAAGCATACAAAAAAAAGATTGCCAGTAATGCTGATTTATTATGAAGAATATCAGCGAATTGATGATGCTTTTTATAGAGAAAAACAGGTTCAGGGCTGGAACAGGAATAAGAAAGAGGCTTTGATTAATGGTGAAACTAACCTGTTACCTGAGTTGGCAATTGCGTATAGGGATTTGAAAGATTAAGGATGGTGGCTTCGAGAGCCTCAGCCACCGAAGCGCCCGTTGCCTGAGGTTCTCGAAGGCAACATTCTAAAGCCTCAGCCACCGAAACACCCGTTGCCTTAGGCCCTCGAAGGCAACCCTGCTGGCAACATCCTATTTTTATCTGCACTTTTTCCAAAAAATCCTTACTTTTACCTGAATTAATTAAATAATTGATGGAAACTCCTTTCAAAAAAACAAGGCTTATATTTCTGTTAATCATACTTTTACCAACTTTAATATTTTCCATTTATGAAGTCGGCTCCTTCAGGCAAAATGAGAAAGTAATCGAAACCATTTATAACAATCAGCTTGATGCAATATTATATTCAGTAAACCAATATTCTAATGATGTAATTAGTGGTTGGCGATCAAAAATGGATGTTATTTGTAATACTCAGGAAACAAAACCTGGAGATGTGTTAACATCTTTTGAGAAGGAATTACAGGGAGTTCATTCCATCTTTCAGTACGATCTTGATTTCAACCCAATATCAGGGGTGAATTCTGATAAAAATAAGCTGAAACTTCAAAATGATATAGCAAAATTGTTAAAAGATAGTAGTAAAACCATTAATAAATTGGAACGATATCTTCA
>JARGGF010000817.1 GCA_029210905.1 Bacteroidales bacterium
AGCCTTCTTTCTTAATAATACATATTAAAAAAAACTCCAAATGAAATACCTTTATTTATTGCTCATTTATACTTTATTTGCCCTAAATTGTGAAAATACAGCCCAAAAGTCAGCTAATATTTCGCTCGTATTTCTCCGCACTGAAATACCTGATATTGCAATGATTAAGGAAATCCGTGAGGAATTATATTTTAGTCAATTTACTGATAGTGTGAAACTTAAGGGCGAAGACTATCCGGTTATCAAGTTTGCCATGGATAACGACAAAATGCAAAAATTTAGTATCGAAATAGAGGACGTTCAGCAAGCTATTAAGAATGAGATTGATATTCCCATTCTAAAATCAATAGAAAAAAATGAAATCGTATTTCGAAAGGAAGATTTGGAGAAAAATTACAGGAACAAATCAATTGATCAATTAATTAGTCTTCCCATTAAGATTAAAGAAAGTAAAAGTATTGTTCCATTAGGTGCCATTGCCGAAATAAAATTGCAATTGCATGAAGATCTGGTCTATTACCAGGATGAGTTGGTTTATATTATGTCTTTTAAATATATAGGCAAAAATAAAAATGAACTCAAAAAACTACTGGAATCAGTTGATAAATATGGGGTTGATTATAAAGTGGTTTACGATTAAGGCTTAAAGTGTTTTGATAAAACCCTGTTCATTTTTTTTAAAACCACATTTTTTCAGATATTTTGCATGTTTAGCGCTTGAAGCTTCAGTAATAATTTTTGTTATCCCCCGTTTTAGCAAATCACTATGCATGCAATCAAATACAAAACGACCGCTCTTATAATCGCGGTATTGAGGCACAGCATAGTCGAGGCCAACTTTTAGCGTTTGTCCTCCTTCATCATGCGCCAGAAATATGCCGGCTACATTTGTATTGCGCAGCACAAAAAAACTGATGGTGTTCATTTCAGGTTTGTACTTAAAACCTGGAAAATATTTTTGAATTTCCCGATTATGAAAATCAAGGAATTTAAGAAGGTATTTATTGTCTTTCCTTATCTCAAGAATGTCGAAAATATCCTGTTTAAAGTAGATTTTTTTTAGATAATAAATGTCAACCAACATGATAAACCCATTTAATATACCTACCGGATAGGCTCCAATAACAAACCCATAGGTAGAAAAAAGACTGGCACCCAACAAGTTAATCCATCGGAAACGGACAATGGAGTTCATGGTCATGGACAGGGCAATTACCACCGAAGCAGAATAGCCTATTAATTGGATAAGTGTTAAATCTCCCATAATTTTTATATAGTCAGGCTACGAAAGTAGAAAATTGCTCAATAGCATTTGATAAGTATTTTATATTTTATACCACAAATAATATTATCGACTTCATTTACAATTGATTTATTTGAGATAAATAAGCTTTTGGTTAAATTTGTTGTATGCCTCAATTTATAAATGTACATACACATAACCCAGATAATGAGGGAATAAATATTTTAAACATTAATTCATCAGCTTTCTGGACTGAAGGAAATTGTTTGAGCTATGGTATCCACCCCTGGGATGTTGGAAAAATTGATCTCAACGCTCAATTGAAATTTTTGGAAGATCTTTGTAAAGAAAAAAAAATTGTGGCAATAGGCGAAATTGGTCTCGACAGATCCATTGATACCCCACTAGATGAACAGAGAGTTATTTTGAAAAAACAGCTGGAATTGGCATTAAAATATCAATTGCCTGTTATTTTGCATAGTGTAAGGACAAATTACGACCTTTTGACAATTAAAAAACAAGAAAAAATTGATATTCCATGGATCTTTCATGGTTTCAGAGGCAGTGTACAAGAAGCAACACAACTCATTAATAATCAATGCTATCTTTCCTTTGGAAAAGCATTATTGTATGAAGAAAAAAATCAGCATGTTTTTAAAAACATACCCTTAGATTGGGTCTTTTTTGAAACGGATGATTCGGATGCAAAAATCGATAATATTTATCAAAAAGCTGCTGAAATAATCCCTATTTTTGTCGACGATTTGAAAGAAAAAATCTTTTCTAATTTTATCAAAGTTTTTGGAGTAAGATGCACGAAGAATGGTTGAGCCGCACAGAACTGCTGCTGGGACAGGAAAAACTTAATTGTTTAAAGGAAAAAAAAGTATTGGTGGTAGGTTTAGGCGGTGTGGGATCATTTGCTGCCGAAATGATTGTCCGCGCCGGTATCGGAAAAATGACCATTGTTGATGGCGATACTGTAAATACAACAAACATTAACAGGCAATTGCCCGCATTGCATAGTAATATTGGGAAAAGTAAAGCCCAATTGATGCAGGATCGTTTAATGGATATTAATCCCTGCCTTGAATTAGAGGTAATTGATGAATTTCTTCGCGACGAGCGCATTGAAGAGGTACTCAACAATCATTTCGATTATGTGGTGGATGCTATAGATACCCTTTCGCCAAAAGTGAACCTGATTGAAAAAAGTTTAAAGCGAGGTTTCAGAATCGTTAGTTCCATGGGGGCTGGTGCCAAAATAGATCCTACCAAAGTGCATATTGCCCCATTAGAAAAATCTTTTAATTGTAAACTGGCACTTAAGGTGCGTAAAAAATTAGGGAAACTTAAAGCTGACAAAAATTTTCCGGTTGTGTTTTCTTCCGAAATGGCAAAAATGGAATCAATAGTACCAGTTGAGGGTGAACAAAACAAAAAGACTATTGCAGGCACCATCAGTTATATGCCTGCAATATTTGGAATGTATTGTGCATCAGTGGTAATCAGGGATTTAACGGGGGATTTTGAGAACTAATTTTAACCGCAAGGTTCGCTAAGAAAGCTAATTAGATGTTAGATTTTAGAAATTTGATTTTAGAAAAATAAAGTAATTATTGCATGTAAAACAAATCACATAAAATTAATCTCTTTGTAAAGTAAATATTCTTCAACACAGCAAAAACATTGCGACTTCATATGTTATTGATTTACAAGCTGCTCCAAAGCCTGCCGGCCTGTTCTTTTGAAAATTTTAGTGCTTCATCTTCATCAATAGTGGTCATTTTTTTATCGTTA
>JARGGF010000818.1 GCA_029210905.1 Bacteroidales bacterium
TTTGGACAGTACAATAGAAAAAAAATAAATGCTGATAATAAATTGATTAATGTTCATAACGGATGCCTTAGATTATATGTGGTGTATTATGAAAACAAAATTATAAAAATTGGTTTTTATTATGGCAAAATTAACTCATATTTGCACAGAGTATAAAATTATTGTAATATTTTTATTTAAAAATAAAATAAGCTAACAAAATTCAAGGCATGATTGATAATTTTTGCAGTTTTCTAAAGGATTCCTTGCAGATTTCACATTTAGACAAAATATTGATCACAGTTAGCGGTGGTGCAGATTCAGTAGCCATGCTTGATTTATTCTCAAGGTCGGATTTTAAGTGTGCTGTTGCTCATTGTAATTTTCATTTAAGAGGTTCAGAATCCGATGGTGACGAAAAATTTGTAAAAAAGCTTTCAGCTCATCATCATTTACCCTTTTATAAAATTGATTTTAAAACCAGAGAATATGCTGAAAATAATGGTATTTCCGTTGAAATGGCTGCCAGGGAATTACGATATAACTGGTTTGAGCAGATAAGGCAAAGCAATGATTATCAATATATTGCTACAGCACATCATCAGGATGATGTGATAGAAACTTTTTTTATTAATCTTAGCAGGGGAACCGGAATCAGAGGATTGTCCGGGATTAAAGCAAAATCGGGTAATATTATCAGACCAATGCTTTTTGCCGATAGGGCACAAATTATGGAATACCTAAAAGAAAATAACCTCAGTTTTCGTGAAGATTCCACAAATTCTGATATCAACATCATTCGTAACAGGTTTAGGCATCAGATTTTACCTCTGCTTAAAGAAATTAATCCTGCTGCTAAAAAAAATGTGCTTCAAACAATTGAGAACCTAAAGGATTCTGAAATCATCATAAATAAAACAATTAAAACGCTAAAAGAAAAAATATCAATTTTTGAAGGTAATACAACCAAAATATTGCTTGATGAATTAATTAAAATTGACCCTCTAAAACCATTTTTGTATGAGCTGTTGGCTCCATATGGCTTTAATGCCAGCCAGATAACAGATATAACAGAGGCACTTAATACGGCACCTGGTAAAATCTTCAATTCAAATACCCATCAATTAATCAGGGACAGGGATGCCCTGCTAATTCATCCAATAAATAGTAAAGTGAACATTTCGATTATGCTGAAAACTGAGGATGAATTCATCCAACTGCCTACAAATGAAAAAATATACCTAAAAAGAATAAAAAAAGACCATACATTTAAAATACCACTGCAACTAAATGTAGCAGCCCTGGATATGGATAAACTTAAATTCCCCTTGGAGATAAGAAACTGGAAATCAGGTGATTACTTTTACCCTTTAGGAATGAATAAAAGGAAAAAACTAAGCGACTTTTTTATTGATGAAAAATATTCAATCATTGACAAACAGCATATTTTGCTTCTTTTATCTGATAATCAAATAGTTTGGCTATTAAACAAGAGGATTGATAACAGATTCAAAATCACTCCTGAAACCAAAAATATATTATTGCTGGAAATAAAATAAGGCACTAAATTTTTAGACTTTATCTTTAATTTTGCCCATAACCCTTTCTGACATAGCAGTAATAGTCAATGAAGGATTAACCCCGGGATTGGCCGAAACAGCTGAACCATCGCAAACATACATATTCTCATATCCGAACACCTTTTGATTGGAATCAACAACACCCTCTTCGGCAGTAGATCCTATTACGGCGCCTCCCAGAATATGTGCAGTTGTTGGAATACCGGTTAGAGCTTCCGTGGCAAGTACCATTGGCTTGCCCTCAATAATTTCAGCAGTTTTGTCAGCCAGATCTTTTGCCTCTTTCATAAAGGCAGTTGGTGCCTTACCTTCAGACATGGTAGATTTTAGGTTAAAAATACCTCTTCTAAATCGGATGGTACTGTCCAAATTTTGCATATATAAAAGAATAACTGAACGGGAAGCAAAATCCCTGACAAAATAAATCTTCAGATATGCCAAGGGATGACTAAAAAATGTGAAAATGAGTTTAAAAAACCTGGTGAACATATTTTTACCATGTACCAAAGGTACACCCATCAATTTCCAGAAACCTGAGCCCGAACCATATCTAACAGGCTCAAGATGACTATTTTGATCTACCTGTAATATTGAACCAATGGCTACACCTTCAGAAAATTTCTTTTGTTTTTGTCGTGAAGTTACCAAAACCAGGCTCTCATTATTGGTGCGAATAAAATTTCCAACATGTTTACTAAGGTTCGGAAGGTGACTGGATTTCATGTTTAAGAGAAGTCGCACAGTTCCTAAAACGCCCCCGGCAAAAATTACTCCTTTTGTATTTACCCTTTCATGTTTTTTGAATAAAAATGAAGTCGAACTCTTGTAATCAATAAAATATCCACCAGAACCATCAGCTGAATCTGCTGGAATTACACGAATAACTTCTTTTTCAGCCATTAATTCTGCACCTTTTTTACCAGCCAGGTAAAGATAGTTTTTATCAAGTGTATTTTTGGCATTATGCCGGCAGCCGGTCATGCATGCACCACAAAAGGTACATCCGGCCCGGTCAGGACCCTCACCATTAAAAAAAGGATCTGGAACGGTTTTTTCAACCTCTCCGAAATATACTGCAACTTTTGTAGGTTCAAATGCATTTTCTTTATTAAAAGCCTCAGCAACAGCACCTAAAGTATTATCAGAATCAAATAATTTTGGATTTTTAACTGCTCCCAGCATAGTTTCAGCAGTGGAATAGTGTGCCGACAATTCTTTTTCCCAATCACATATTCCAGCCCAGTTGCCTGAGTTGAAGAATTCAGTTTTGGGCTTTGGTAGTGTGTTTGCATAAACCAGTGAACCTCCACCAACACCAACCCCGCTCAAAACGCCTACATGCTTGTAGAAAGTCATTTTAAAAAAACCGAAAAATCTAAGCGAAGGCAGCCATAACCATTTTCGGAGATTCCAATTCGTTTTTGGAAAATCTTTGGCATTGTAATGTTTCCCTTTTTCAATTACAAGAACGCTGTAT
>JARGGF010000819.1 GCA_029210905.1 Bacteroidales bacterium
TTTTTCATCATGGATATAACCGAATGCTAAGGTACAGAAAGGTTTTAGGAAATAGGGAAATATATGAATATCGTTGTATCTCCTTTTTTTTTGAATATACCTTCGTTCAAATAGTAATTTTATAAAATTTTTAAAACTAATGAATAAATACAAATTTGCGATAATTGGTTGCGGTAAAGTATCACACCGACATGCAGAATACATAAAAAAGTACGGTTCATTGGTTGCTGTATGCGACATCGACAAAGACAAAGCCAACTCCTTAGGTTCTGAATACCAGGCAAATATATACTATGATTTTGATGATTTACTCTATGCTGAAAAAGAGTTAGATTTGGTTTCTATCTGTTCACCTAATGGATTTCATGCTGAACAAAGTATTAAAGCCCTCAGGGCAGGCATACATGTTTTATGCGAAAAGCCTATGGCCATATCCGTAGCCGATGCAGGTCAGATGGTTTCGGAATCATTAAGGGCAAACAAATTGCTTTTTATTGTAAAACAAAACAGGTTTAATCCTCCGTTGGTTGCACTGAAAAAAATAATTGACGAGGGCCGACTTGGTAAAATATACAGTGCCCAACTAAATTGTTTTTGGAACAGGAATGAAGATTATTATAAAAATTCGGATTGGAAAGGCACCCTAAAGCTTGATGGAGGTACGCTTTACACACAATTCAGCCATTTTATTGATTTATTATACTGGCTCGTAGGTGATGTAAAATCAGTAAAAGCAACTCTTAAAAATACGGGGCATCAGGGAATTATTGAATTTGAAGATACTGGTGCTGTTTCTTTGGAATTCTACAACGGCGCTATTGGAACCTTAAACTACACTGTCAATAGTTTTAATAAAAATATGGAAGGTTCTATCACCCTTTTTGCCGAAAACGGCACCGTTAAAATTGGTGGCCAGTATTTAAATGAACTGGAATATCAAAATATTAAAGATTATAAAATATCTGACTTACCACCTGGCAATCCTCCTAATGAATATGGTGAATATAGAGGTTCCATGTCGAACCACGATAAAGTTTACGAAAATGTAATAGATGTGCTTGAAAATAAAGGAGTTATAGCCACAAATGCGTTCGAAGGCATGAAAACGGTTGAAATAATTGAAAAAATATATACAGAGGCAAAAAGAAGTAGTTAGAAATGAGTACAGAGATATGAGTCAATACATAAATCAAAATACTAGTATATGAACAATCCAACCATCTATAAATGCCAGATTCGCGATGTGAAATTTGGCAAAAATGTAAAAATAGTCGAACCGGTAAATATTTACGAAGCAGAACTTGGCGAAAACTGCTTTGTAGGCCCATTTGTTGAAATACAAAAGGGTGTAAAAATTGGGGCAAATACCCGTATTCAATCCCATGTATTTGTATGTGAACTGGTTACAATAGGAGAAAATTGTTTTATTTCGCATGGAGCTATGTTTATAAATGATACCTTTGCAAGTGGAGGTCCTGCTGGTGGAGACCAATCAAAGTGGAAATCCACAAAAATTGGGAACAAGGTATCTATAGGGACAAATGCTACTATACTGCCAGTCACCATCTGTAACAATGTGGTGATCGGCGCAGGTGCAGTTGTTACCAAGAATATTTCAGCGCCCGGTATATACGCAGGAAATCCGGCCCGAAAACTTAAAGATTTGAAGGAATAAATCAGAAAATCCATTCCAATGATTATATTTAATGAACATTACCCTAATTTCAGAAAAAAAAAGATTGACAAATTATTAGCCTTTAATTAAAAAATTATTTTTTATATTTACTGAATAGCTGCTGCTTAAAGTTTTCGTGCTAAATTCAGCCAGATAATGTTTAAATAAAAAAAATAACCAATATAAAATTTCGGCAGTTAAGCATCAGTGGCAACAATAATTTCAAATTTAAAAATTATGAAAGTACCATTTGTAGATTTAAAAATCCAGTATAACCTTTTAAAAAAAGAAATCGATGGTGCCATTCAATCTGTAATCGACAGAACAGCATTCATTCAAGGTGAAGAGGTAAAAACATTTGAACAAAATTTTGCCAAACATTATGGAGTAAAAAACTGCATTGGAGTTGCCAATGGCACGGATGCTTTGTATATTTCAATGAAAATGCTTGGAATTGGTCCGGGCGATGAAGTGATTACTGTTGCCAATTCATGGATTTCAACGGCTGAAGCCATTGTACAAACTGGAGCTAAACCAGTTTTTGTGGATATTGATGAATATGCTACCATTGATGCTTCCAAAATTGAAGAATACATCAATGAAAAAACCATTGCAATCATACCAGTGCATCTATACGGTCAACCTGCTGATATGAAGGTAATTAAAGAATTGGCAGAAAAACATAATCTTTATTTAATTGAAGATTGTGCTCAAGCTCATTTTGCAGAATTTGAGGGCAAAAAAGTTGGTACATTTGGTGATGTTGCTACTTTTAGTTTTTATCCTGGTAAAAATTTGGGTGCCTATGGAGATGCAGGTGCAATTATTACCAATGATGACGAACTAGCCATAAAAATGCGGATGTATGCAAACCATGGTGCTATAAAAAAACACCAACATTTGATGGAGGGTATCAACAGCAGGCTTGATTCTATACAGGCTGCTATCCTGAATGTAAAATTGCCTTATCTAAGCCAGTGGAATGAAATGCGATTAAAAAATGCAAGCTACTATGATGACATTCTGGAGGGAATTGGCGACATTATAACACCGATTGTAAGGAAAAATGTTACGCACATTTATCATGTATATTGCATCAGGACGCAACATAGGGATGAACTTAAAACATTTTTGGAGACAAATGGCATTGAAACGGCAATTCATTATCCGGTGGCATTACCTTTTATGGAAGCATTTAGTAATTTAAACTATAGGCCAGATGAATTTCCCGGAACTGTTTCAATTCAGGATCAAATTTTATCCTTACCTATGTATCCCGAGCTTAAAGTAGACATGATGAACTATGTGGCAGATACAATTAAATTGTTTTTTATACAAAAGAAACAATAAAATATAG
>JARGGF010000081.1 GCA_029210905.1 Bacteroidales bacterium
AGCAATTGAAAAAAATAGCTAATATAAGACCATATTCTTTTAAAGAAATTCAATTCCCTTGAACTTTCCACAATACTTTTTGATTCACTCCGTTTAAACTCAACATACGCCTGATCCTCATATTCATATTGCCCTATTAAATTATAATTCTCTTTTAATACGCGAAATTGAGCAGCTTTGTTGGCATGCGAAGTATCCTGGTTCAGAATTAAGTCTTTTACATTATTCTTGTACCAATCTATATAAATCCTGCCTAAAAGGCGGATACCATTCAAATCCAGAGCTTTAATATTTGTTTTGTGCTCAGCAGAATCAATATCAATAATATCTTTAACTATTGTATTAGATAAATCAAGCTTTCCGCAACTTTCAACGCGCAAATCGAAATAATTATTCATTTGTGATGATTCCAGCGAGAGCAGTGCAAATTTAGACTTTCTGAAAGAGACTTTCCCCTGGCCAAAATTTACATCATCTATTACCAATTCAGCATTTGAAAAGTCGGCCATTTCAAAATTAAAAATTCCGGTACCAAACATAGTTTTTCTAAAAGTAATCCTTCCATTTTTTAATTCACTGGCTTCAAAAACAACTTCCCCCTGACCAAAAATTGCCTTATTAAAAGTAATTCGACCGCTACCAAAATCAACGGCTCTAAAATCAACATTCCCCTGGCTAAAAGTGGTTCTTTCAAAAATGATATCACCATCGCCAAAATGCGCGTAATGAAAATCTAATTTACCACCACCAAAATATGCTTGTTTAAAAGACAACTTACCTTCGCCAAACTCAGTTCCGGCAAAGGAAACATCTCCTTTCTCAAAAATTGCAGCAATAAAAGAAACATCTCCCGTTCCAAAAATGCAGCGCGTAAATTCCACATCACCTTCACCAAAATAAGCTGATCTAAAATTAATATTGCCTTCGCCAAACTCAGCTTTTTCAAATGAAGTATTCCCGTTTCCAAAATTTACCTTATTATAGTCAATTCGTCCCTTTCCAAAACGTGCCACCTTAAATAAAACACTGGCATTATAAAATTCAGAATTAGAAAAAGATACATCTCCATCGCCAAACTCAGTATTAATAAATGAGACTTCATTGCAATGAAAATGAATGTTCTCAAAACGTTTTAAACCATCTCTGAATAAGGCATTTTTGAATGAAAGTAAGTTACATTCAAAAGTTGTATTAGCAAAGGAAACATCAATAAAATTGAATAAACTGTATTCAAAAAGTACTTCGCCCCGAAAGGTAGAAAAGTCAAAATTGATTTCTTTGGCTCCGGCAAACACACAATTTTTAAAATTAAGTGTATCTCCGTTCCACTCAGAATTCACAAAATCAAGAACAGCCTCTTCCTTATCTGAGAAATCAAAAAATGCTCCCTCAAAATTAACATGGTTCAGAATAATTTTATTTGTCTCAGGTATATTTCTTTCATTACGGTATTTTCTAAGTGAAAAACCATCAATATAGCAACCTGGAAAGTAGATATCCTCTTGATTATCAATTTTCTGAAAAATTTCTTCAGGAGTGATAAAAGCAAAATTTATTTGCCCGACAGCTTCATTTCTACTATCAAACAACGAAACTATTGCCGTCTTATCCGATTTAACATCATTATTATTAAACTTTTTATCAACAACCTCAACAAAAAAACGGGAAAAATATCTCTCCATATACTAAATTATTGTGTTACTAAATTTTGCCTTTAATGAGACTGTTCTATAAAACGCAGGTCAACCCCCAACAGCTCTTTTAATCGGGTGCCTAATTCCAGCATATCATTATCATCTTTATAATAGTACCATTTAATTTTTGCACTTGACTCGGCTGAAAGTTTTTTTAACCGCTGCAATATTTTCATAATTTGTTGGGAAGAATGAGTGTTGATATGCTCAAATTTAAATTCAAACACAGTCATAGAATTTGGACTCTTAATATAATCATCAAGCCATTCAATTACGGGTTGATAAAAATCATAAGCATTCTCAGGAATTGATCTTCCGGAAATAACAAACTTATTTTCCAGAGGATTTAGCTCTATTTCAGGTCTGTCATGCGAACCTTCTATAAAAAATTTGCCCACTTTCAATTCATTTTTTGTAATTTTTATACTCAAAGTAAAAAAGGAAAAATCATGGTCTACTTTTTCAAAACTATAGTTTATTTTTTGCTGGCTCTTTAATCTCATATCAATAATTCCCAAGCCGGCTCCCGAACGTTTATCCTGTCTTTCAAAATTAAGTAAATTCTTATTATACAATGCATTTAAACCTTTGTTATCCAAAGCATTAATATGGAATAAATGATTTGCCAAATCATTCACCCGCTCGTTCCTTAAATAATTTCCAGCAGTAAGCACAAATTCATCTTCATTTTCTGCAATAAAGAAAATTCCATGGTTCCCAACCACTTGGTTTAATTGATAATGATCTGCGTGTTTTACCAAATTTTGCAACATTTCAACCATTACGTTAAATGTTTTAATTTTGGTAATTACGGTTCCTTTCATCTGCTTTTCTATAATACCAAGCAAGTTTACAAGGTTGTCCTGATTAAAAATTCCACTGTAATTTAAAGTTATGTTCTCCCGATTCAAAATATCGTGTAGTTCCTTAATATTTTGTAACGAAAATTCAGTTGCTCTCTGACTTTCCTCTAACTCAGTATTTACGAATGGTATTTCAGTCAATAAATAAAAATAATAAAATTTTCCTTGAATTTTTCTAAAATCATAAGATAAAGATCCTTTAGATTTTCTTGCAATTTCAATCAGACCAAGGCCTGCACCTCCCTTTCCGGAAAAACCACCATCAACCAAATGATTTTTATAATACTCATTCAATTCATCCTTGCTTAATTGATTTACTCTTTCAAGCTGATTCTTAAGAACACTTATATTCTTTTTTTCAATTAAGTTGCCTGTAGTAATAAAATAGCTGTTCTTTTTTCGTTGCAGCACAAATAAACCAGGTTTTATAGGAAAATTAACAGAGTTTAGATCCTGATGCCTGGTAATATTTTGCAAACCTTCAACCATTACAAAATATACCCTTTTTTTTATTGCAAGCTTTTGTTCAGAAAGGCGAAGACTCTCTTCCGCTAACGATAATATATTGTCAGTAATATCAGTATTAAACTTACCACGGTAAATATATTCAAGGTTGTCTTGCTGCGTATCTTTAAATAACTGAAAGGCTAAAGATAAATTCGTTTTCTTGCTTTCTGCTTCCACAAATGTCTGTTTTAATGAAGTTTGTACCTAGCTAAAATACAATAATTTTTTCTTTTAATACAAGATAATTAAATTCTTTTACCACACTACAAATTGTAATGCCTGTAGTAAACACAATTATTAAATTATTTAAACAATTGTTAATCATATATTTATAAACATTCTAAGCACTTTATATAAGATTAAGTAAACTAATTTTTGAATTTTGGCTGAATTCCGAAGAAATAATCTATTAAATAATACAATCTTTCATTTATAAAGAGTTCAAATATCATGCAAAGGTCATAAAATGAGTTGAATATTTACTATTTTTAGTTCCATTCAAACAATTATCAAAAAAAAAGGTCAACTCATCAACTTACTTTTAATTAGTAAGTTCAGTTAGCGAAATTAGTCAATCACAAAACTGGATGATAATTGCAAAATTTTAGATACATTTATATTCATAATTTTCAATAAAAATAGCGACAGCTGATTTTTTGTTAGAAATAAATATTTTTCTTTGTAATTTTACAGGAATAGAAAATGCTGGCGCTTCAGCAGACTGAAACCCTTGCATCTTCTTAATCGTCGGAGCAATTCATAAAAAATATGAACTTTTTTTATAGGCAGTATAATTATCCGGGATAAAACTGAAGTCAATTCAGAATAAAAATATATTATCAAAAAAGTATTTAAATTAAATTTTTGATAAATATATTTGTGCATAGATGGAATAAAATTTGATAAAATAAGTTTTAATATAAAATAATGTTCATCATTTAATCAAGGTTAATATTACTGCGCCTTGATAAACTTTAAATTTAGAGAAAATTAAACATATGTTAAAATGAAGAAAATCAATATCTATATTTTTACTATAATTTTTTGTTTTTCGGGTCTAAAAACTTTGGCTCAGGGCGTTTCTGTTGAAAAGTTTGATCCAGACAGGTTTGTTTTCTGGTTTTATGTCAGGGCGGAAATAAAACTTGACAGAGAAACCAAAAGGCCCATTTACGTTATCAGAACATTAAGTAAGACTCCTAAATCAGGAGCCATCAGAAAATATGAAAAAGATTTATGGAATTATCTTGGCGGCGGTCAGCAATTATCAATAGGTCCTTTTTTAGAGTATCAGGACGCCATCAGGGCTATAGATATGTATGATTTAGCCAGACATACCAATGAGACTATGGAAGAAGCCATTAGTACTTTCCAGGACTCAACCGCTGCAAGCGAATATTTCTGGTTTTTTCTTAAATATAAAATTAGCCCAAGAAAGGGAAGTTATTTGCTTGAAAGAACGGCAGCAAGGGTGGCTTATGGAGGCATAAAAGAATTTAAACAAGTACTTTGGGAAGGGCTTTCGTTCCAACAACTTGCAGTTGGTCCTTTTGCAACACAAGCTGAAGCAGAGGAAGCAAAAAGGTTGTACCGTATTGAAGAAGACTAAATTTGAAGATGTTAATATTATTTTATTAATTAGCTTATATTAAAGCAATTATTTTGTAACTTTGTTAAAGACCGATCATCACTAATATGCTATCAATATGGAAATTATAAAGAAAAAAAAATCTAAAGCTACGTTAAATAACATCATTCTTGTTCCCACAGATTTTTCAGAAGTTTGTGAAAATGCGGTAAGACATACCTTACAAATTGCCAAGTACATTGATTTTAAAGTACTGCTTTTGCACGTTATTAATCAGGATACCCTAAACTATCTTGAAAAAAACAACCTTAGTAAATCTACTTTGGAAGATAAACTTAAGGAACATGCAGAAAAATACAAAATTGAATTTGGCGTGGAAGTTACCTATCTCATGAAAGAAGGGAAGCTTTTTAAACAAGTTCAAAAAGCTGTTACTGAAACAGGTTCGAATATGGTGGTATTGGGAACCCATGGAAAAGTTGGATTTCAAAAAATTACTGGCAGTTATGCCTTAAAAGTAATTACTAAAACTTTTGTACCAACTATTGTGGTGCAAAAAAAGGCTTTAACTCAACCCTATAGGGACATTGTATTTCCTGTAACTGTTGAATCTCAGGACAGACAAAAAGTAAACTGGGCCATTTATATTGCCAAGACATTCAGATCAACAGTACATATTTTTCCTAAGCGAGAAAGCGAAACTTTTCACAAGAAGAAAATTATGTCGGTAGTAAAACAGATTAAAACCATTTTCGACAAGCATAATGTTAAATATGTTGATAAAGTTTCTGATGAGGGAGCTGGCAACTTTGCCAAGCAAGTAATTGATTATGCAGTAAGTAATAATGCTGATTTAATCATGACAATGGTTAGCAAAGGACGGTTTTTGCCATTTTTTGACTCTCTTGATGAACAGATAATTTTTAATACATCGCAGATTCCTGTGATTTGTATTAATCCGACAAATGTTAAAAAGCTTTCGTGGCATTAAAACTAAAAAATCCCGGTTTTTCCGGGATTTTTTTTGCTATATCGTTAACTAAAATAATTGTAAAATACTTTATCCGCGACACTTTTGGATTAGGCTATGAAAGGATAATCGGAATTTACTAACTTGCCATCAAACTTTTATACCTAAAAAGGTCACATCATCCCTTTGTTGTTCATGATCCTGATAATTAAAAACAGCTGCTTCCACTGCTTCCTTTTGCACATCTATAGGCTTATTTCCGATATTTTTAAGTAAATTAATAAAACGAAGACTTCCAAACCTAACACGCTCTGGCGAGGGCTGATCAACAATACCATCAGTAGATAAATACAAAAAGTCACCTTTTTCTAATAAAACTTCATGATCTGTAAAAACCTCAGTGTTCCTTTTCGCTTTTGTCCCCCCTATCGTTTTTCGGGTTCCTTTTATATATTTTAAAGCCTTTTCATTGTTTTTATAATAATATAATGGACGCTTTGCACCTGCAAAGGTAAGTTTTGTGGTTCCGTTTTGTACATGTTCAAGCGCACACAGACAAACATCCATTCCATCACTATTATCAGTTTGCTCTTGCCTTAGAATGGTCTTAACTTCCTGATTCATTATGTCAAGTATTTCACTTGGACGAATTATTTTCTTTTCATTAACTATTTCGTTAAGTAAACTACTACCAATCATTGACATAAATGCACCAGGCACACCATGTCCGGTACAATCAACAGCTGCATAAAAGACCATCTCTTTTCTGCCATTAACTGCCGGTAGATAAGAATACCAGTAAAAATCTCCTGAAACGATGTCTTTAGGACGATAAATAACGAAAGTATCAAAGAATTTATTCAAATTTGACTGAGGTGGTAATATTGCATTTTGGATGGTCTTTGCATAGCTAATACTTGCTTTTATATTTTGGTTTTGCAATTCAATCCTGTCCTTCTGAAGGATTAGTTCCTCTTTCTGGGCTAATAACTCTTCACTTTGTTGCCTGATAGCTGTCTCGGCTTCTTTTAACTTACTGATATCCGAAGCTATCGATATTAAACTTCTTACATTTTTTTCTTTATCAAGTATTGGTGTAAGCGTAGATTGAACCCAAAGATCCCTACCGTCTCTGGTTTTTTGCATCAGTTCAAAGGTTACAGCTTTCTTTTGTTCAATACTCTCTTTTATAAGGTTTCTTACTTCATTATTTGTTTCTTTAGTGATAATATTACGACTGTATTCATTTACCAGTTGGCTATGACTATAGCCATACATCCTTGAAAATCCATCGTTTATCCAAATAAAATTGCCAGCAGCATCCATAATTGTAATGGCATTGTCTGTTTCACTGGCAACAAGTGATAATTTCTCAAGCTCTTTATTGGTGGCTTCTAATTGTTGAGTTTGTTCAAGAATTTTGTCATGTTGCGCTCTAATTTCGCGCTCAGCTTCTTTTATTTCAGAAATATCGGTTTCTACAGTAATCAACTTGCTTATATTACCTTCAGAATCAAGGATAGGTGTTAAACTGGTTTGCACCCAAATATTTTGACCTCCCCGGGTCCGGTTCTTTGATTCAAAAACTTCTGTTTTTTTTGTGCTAATACATCTTTCAAATATATTTTTTATATCCGGATGGTTTGCAATACCCAAAATGTTCTCATCAACCTCATGTGTGAGCAATTGCAGGGTAAATCCATACAGACGTGTATATCCAACATTTACCCATTCGAGATTACCTTCACTATCCATTATAGTTACGGCATTATCAGTACGGGCAGCAACAATTGAAAGTTTTTCTAACTCTTTATTAAGAAGATCTGTTTGCCGGTGCTGGTTAAGAATTTCTTCTTTCTGTTTATTAATGGCAATATTCTTAATTCTTAACTCGTCATTAATTTTTTGTTTAATTCTGTAGCCACGCCAGATATAAAAAGCCAGAACTACAATAACGCCAAGTAAAACGATAAAAACTATAAGTACAATCCGCTGAATAGTAATTTGAAAAGTCTGTTCAGACATAACTGTGTCCTTACTTTGAATAATCCTTTTATTCTTGTCTATTTCAGCTAACTGTTTCTGAATCTCATCATTTCTTTTTTGAACCTCTTCCTGCGAAACTCTAATTTTTTCTGCCGAAGTTTCGAGTACCCTGTTGTTAAAAGTTAATTTTTGCTGCTGCACAGCTAAATTCTCTTGCACCCGTGCTAAGTGAAGCCTTTGCTCATCAATTTCTTGTTGCCTGCTTTCAATTTCGGCCTTTTGCTGGTTATTCATTTTTATCTGTCGCTCACTTTCTTCACGTTCTTTTTTATTTTCAGTTTTTAGCTTCGATAATTCTTCAGTTTGTTTTGCCAGTTCAACTTTTTGCAGTTCAAGTTTCCTTTTCTCCTTTCCTAATTCAACAATTGTCTGACTATATAAATCGCGCAGTTCAACTTCATCCCCTCCATGTACCAAAATATTTTTCAGGAATCCAATCCCAAACTCGCTGGCATTCTTTTTATTAATGTCAAATTTTTTCTTATCTTTTTCAAGATCCAGTAAATTCAACATAAAATACTCGTTATCAGAACTTTGATCAGTAATAAGCAGGGTATTATACTTCAAATTCTCAAAAACAGACTTTATATCACTATTCGAAGTTGGTTCTATATATAAAATGTGAGTGTAGGTAATGTCTTTTACTTTTTTAAAACGAACTACAGAAAAGGGCTTTTCTTTAATTTTCGTATTTTTTGAGTATTCAACCAATTCATCATAAACCAGGGTTGAGGTTCCATAAACACCAACAGTAAATTGCGAAATTGCTTGTTCATTTGTCCATTCTACATTTTGAGCAAGGTTTTGAACTATCCATAATGCCTTAAGCTTATCAAGCCCTTGTCCTAAAACTTTATCAGGAAAAAAGATTTGAATAGCAAAAAATAGTATAAAAATACCCCTTTTAACTTTTGTAATCATTTCACATTTAACTTATTGGCAAAATGATATTTTTTCTTGAAATATCAAAATAATTTAAGAAATTTTATTATAAAATACAAACAAAGTGCCAAGATATAAAAATATGGTGCTAAAGCAGCATGCTTAAATTACCAAAAAACAGCCATTAAATATTTCTCAAGGAAACCAAATGCCACACAAATTATGTTTTCAATAAAAATCTAATAGCATAATCAGAAAACTGCTGCAATTCTTGGATAAAAACTTATTGAAAATAATAAAAAAATATTTTTAAAGACCCTGATATTGTAACAAGGCGGAATGGAAATAAATGAGTATTACTGTTCTGCTTTAATGATATTTATCTCTAAGCCGGAAATAATCATGTAATCTTCTACATCCTCTTCGGTATCAGTATCACCAGTTTCAATGTACCAGTTTGTTTCAACACTTACACCAGAATCCTTATAATCTTTTAATAAACGAAGAATGTAAAGAACATGTTTCGAAGAACTAGTATTTACATAACTTAAACGGAAATTGAATAGAATAGGTTTATTCGTTTTAATGTACTCCTGCAGCCAGTCATATATTGGCTTGTAAAAAAGAGAAGCCTCTTCGAGGTATGATTCACCAGCAATTTCGCAAACTCCTGTTTCTGCGTTTAACAAAACAGAAGGTTTAAAATGCGATCCCGGTTTAACTAATATTTCAAGATTTTCCATTAGTTCAAGTATTTACTCATTTCAATTATACATCATTTGGGACTTCCGCTGAAATTGTGATAAATGAATAGGTATCATCAATTGGTTTCAGATTTACAACTAAATCATTTCCAGAAATCAAAGCTATTTGTAGCAATCCTAAATTGCTCCTTTCTCCTGATTCTACAAGTTTATATTGTTCCCTTTTATAATTTCTAAGTCCCTCACGATCGAGTGAATTAATATATGTCACTTTTTCATTGATATATTCGGTCATTGCAGTTTCAACCATATTTCCTGTTGAAAACATGATATTTCCATTATTGTGTTTAATTATCAACAAGCCTGCCCCGGATTTTTCATTATCTGCAGTGTCTATTTGTTCTGCCGAATAATGGGCAATATTCTGAGAAAATTCCAAAAACATTTTGAAAAACTTACGCCTAAGTTTAGAACTTGTTTCCATACTGGTTTCAATATTTTTAGCCAATATGGAAAGCACACTTTTTTCAAAAGTACCCTGATAAGCAATAATAACTTCCTTAGATAATAATTCGTAAAAATCTTCCAGAAATTCTATTTTACTTCTATCAACCTGTCCGTTTTCTTCCATGAGTGTCATTCATTATTTCCTTTCAAAGAAAGAATCCAAATTATGATTATTTTTGATAAATATACAATATTTTTTTAAAAACAATTACTTTCTGTTTCAAATTATTCTGTATACACTAACTAAACAAGGGGTCTGATGCTGATAATCATGGCTTAACGCCAAATATTTCCCATGCTCTGTCTGCTTGTAACTTCAACATTTCCAGCCCATTAACAGCAACGGCTCCGGATTTTATTGCTTTTTCCATAAAAAGCGTAATTTCCGGATTGTAAATCAAGTCAAATGCTATTGTACCCTTTGAAATTGCATGATATGGAATATCTGGAGCAAAATCTACATTTGGCCACATGCCCAATGGAGTTGTATTCACAATAATATTCGTTTTCGAAATAAATTGCTCATCAATTGAGGAATATTGAACAGTATCATCGGAGGCCTCCGTTTTTCTACTTGCAATCTTATAGTGTATATTTAAGGTTTTAAGTGCATGAATTACTGCCTTTGCAGCTCCGCCATTTCCAAGAATCAAGGCATTTTTTTCATCACCACATAAATATTTTTTTAGTGAATTT
>JARGGF010000820.1 GCA_029210905.1 Bacteroidales bacterium
CCTTCAGTATTTTTCCAGTCTGTAATAAAAAAGTTCAAGGATGGGCCAATAGAAATACCTGAGCTTTTAAATAATCTCCAGCTAAACCTTGTGTCGAATTTGAAATGAAGGTTGATATAATCAAAGGCATCAAAGTTTTCATTCACCTGACTGCCGGTAAGATCTAAATCTAAATAAAAGCGTTTTTTGGAACGAAATTCTGTACCTAAACCATAGCCAACGGTCCAATAATTATTATTTTCAATATTAATTGCAGCAGTAAAAATATTGTAAAACCGATGTGTCCCGGTTTTAAAGCTTAAATTTGTATACAGATTTTCATTCAGTGACAACTCGAACTTATGGATGCCCTGGAGAACAAAGCTCAGAAAACCCAGGCTTATGCCACTTACAGAATCGGCATAGTTAATAAAACCAAACTGAAAACCTTTTACTTTATTTGCAATGTTGATAGTGGATGCTTGTAAGCCCGTAATCTCTTTTCTTGAAACGTTAATAAATCCTGCCAATTGGGCTGAATTAACTTGTTCTGCAATGTTTAAAAAACCAGCAATTTGTGCACCACCCACTTTACCATGTGCATAATTAACAAATCCTGCAAGTTGTGCGCCTCCTATATCGTTTCCAATATTTGCAAATCCTGAAGCCTGCACTCCTCCCACATTTACTCCATAGTTTGCAAAGCCTGCAAGTTGTGCAAATCTAACATCTTTACGGGCATAATTAAGAAAACCCGATGCCTGTACACCATCAACATTTTCGGTGGTAACATTAGAAAAACCAGCCAGTTGCAAGCCATTCATCCTTCCTTTTAACACATTGCTGAACCCGGATAGTTGAACACCTGTGATAGTATCAAGCACCAGATTTGAAAAACCGGCAACCTGAATTCCAGTTACTGATTGCCTGTTGTTGTTCATAAACCCGGCAAGTTGTATACCTTTTGTGTTGCCACCAACCAGATTGCTGAAACCAGCCATTTGTAGTCCGTTAACATTTGTCCGGACAATGTTAAGGAAACCTCCCATTTCAAATCCGTTAACGGCATAAGAGTATCCTGCCAGAATGTTCAACGAAACATTATTTTCAACATTACCACTCATTAGTTTGTTGGTACCAATATTTGGTAAAATAGAAACCTGAAAATGTTGTTTTTCAAGAAATTCGAGGTTTTTGCTTAAATCAAACTGACGGCGCTTTACTGCAAATTTTACAAGTGAAAGTTCTTCAAGTTGTGCAATTGCATCAGCATTTTTGTTACTTGCAATAAGTTTCTTATTATCAATTGTTTCTGGCAATTCTTCCTTGGGTCGAAGGCGCATATTAATGGAGTGGTTGGCCGGTTGAATTACGATAATGGTATCTTTAAAATTCCGTCGGGAATAGGCCAGGCCTAGTCTGTCATTTTTTGTAGAAACTGTAATATTATAATATCCATCCATATTTGCCAATACTGAATTGGTTTTTCCAATTTCATAGATAGTGGCATTTGAAAGCCGTTCGCCTGTTTGTGAATTAACAATATAGCCGGTAATTGTATATCTGGTTTTTTGTTCTGGAATTGATTTTTGAGTAGGTTTTTCTTCTGGCTTGTTTTTCGGGGCAGGTTTTAAAATAATGTATTTGCCGGTTTCAAAAGCTTCAATTTTATCGTCAAAAATTTTTTCAATAAGGCTTTTTACACTTACATTATTTTCTTTTAAGCTGGGAATAATTTTTTCTTCTTCAAAAATGGCTGAATTATACGAAAAATAGAATCGCCCTTTTTTACTGATGAGGTCTAATGCATCCTCTATCTTTGTATTTTCTATATTGATGCTTATTTTACGGGCCAATAAGGAATTTTGTGCTAAACCATTGATTTGCAGCAGTAAAAGCAAACAGGAAATAAAAAGAAAGGTAATGCCTTTTTTATTGGCAAGTTCCATTGATGGTAAATTTGTTGTTGGACTTTTGAACTACCAGCCCATTAAAACTACCTTCAATAAGGCGCATGATTTCTTCGATATTTAAATCTTCCATAGTTATGGTCCAGGTGCAGTATTTTGCATTATCATCAGCAATGGCTATTTCTACATCGTAAGCTTTTGAGAGCGTTTCTGCAATTACATATAATTCGGTGTTTTTAAAAACTAATTTTCGGGTTACCCAAAACAGCTCTTCCTCATCTGTGTTAGTATCTTTTATGGCTTTACCACTGTCTTTTGAAATGATACCTTTTTCTCCTTTTGTAAGAAGTATTTTTTCGCTGCCTGCTGTTAAGCCTGATAATTCAACAGTACCGGAAACAACAGTTACTTCAACCACCTTGCTTGTGTCGTATGCCTGAACATTAAATGAAGTACCCAATACTTTTATTTGAGCAAATTGGGCTTCTACCACAAATGGTTTCTTTTTATCAGGGGTTACTTCAAAAAATGCTTCACCCTGTAGTTTGATATGCCTTTCTTTTCCTTTAAATTTTACCGGGTAAGAAATTTTGGATTCTTTATTAAGTTTTATTTCAGAATTATCTGGTAATGTGATGTTTACTGAAGAAAGTTGCGCTTCGGTTGAAACATATTTTTCATCGGAATTGAGATATCTGATAAGCAGATTTACCCCTAAAGCAATAATAATTATTGCCGCAAATTGCAATAAACGATAGGTTGTTTTCCGATAAATAGAAACTTCTTTTTGAACAACTATTGGAGCTTGTTTTGCAGCATTCATTCTAAACTGCATCTTAGTCCAGGCATCATTAACATTTACTTTTTTCTCGAGCTCTGTTTTGGCAGCTTGCATCCATAAAAAATGCATGCTGTCGTATGTTTTTTTATGTGCAGGGTTTTTAGCTACCCATTTTTCTATAGCTTTAATTTGGGTAACAGAAGCCTCGCCTGCAAAATATTTTGCAAGAAGATCATAATCTGGTATGATGTTCTTAAGCTCTGTCATTTTATTTATATTGAGTAAATTACCTCTTTATTTGTTAATTTTTTTTGTTCCTATTGCTTAGTATTTTTTGATTAAAATACAACTTCTTTATC
>JARGGF010000821.1 GCA_029210905.1 Bacteroidales bacterium
GCCTTCAAATCATCCAGCAGAAGTAATGGATTTTCAATTTCTTTTGCCAATGCAATTGCACTTGCCTCGCCCCAATCGACCTGGGTTTCAAGAAATTCCTGATATTTTTTATCCTGAACACTTTCTATTTTGATCCAATCAGGTAACCGTTCCTGAAATTCTGTCTGAACTTCAGGAGTGACAATTACCCTACTGTACACCTTACGAAGCAGTTCAAGTTCTCCTATTTTATGAAAAAGAATCAAACTGCTTGTGTCTGAAATCACGATGCTGGGTTCAGGCATTGGCTATATCTGAATGTAAATCGGATATCGACGTACTAAAGACCGAAACGCCATACCGGCCTAATAGCTCAACAAAAGCCCTTTTTGACAACCCAGCCAGTTGAGCGGCCTGTCCCGAAGATAATTTTCCATCTTCATATAATTTGGCAGCCACGATCATTGAAAAATCGGAATCTTTTAAATCAACATCATCCGGTATTTGCAATTGTATTGTTCTCATAATGCTTTTATTTTCTCCATGTCAAATATACGAAATCTAAATTAACTGAGATGTAAATATCCTTGCTACCGTGAGATTGCATCGTGTGGTTTATACTTAAAGCTATAATCTGAATTTTTGTCAAAGGCTTGTGTTTGATTAAAACTTAATGGAACGCGATACAATCGCGCACCAGCGAGAGGCTCCGTTAAATATTCTTCGAATTTCACGGGGCAGGTCATGAGATGCCCCCGAAATGTCGGGGTCGCACCAGCGGGGTGATTCTGTGCTTTTTATTCATCAGGTGACTGCGAGTCACCAGATGAACAGGTGCGATGGAGGGAATGTTGTGTTTTGGCGCGGATCGGAAACCCAAACTGTTCGTTTGGCAGGTACGCCACCCCTTATTCCGGCCCGAAGATGATTCCGTGTTTTGGGTTTTTCTTTTGTTCCAAAAGAGGCACACATTACAAATGTGCGCCAGCAGGGGCACACATTACAAATGTGCGCCAGCAGGGGTTGCGGTGGACAGACAGACAGACAGACAGACAGGTTCTTTTGTGCCAAAAGAGGCACGAGATGCCCCCGAAATGTCGGGGTTGCGCCAGCGAGGGAAATCCCCGGGTTTAAAAACTGAATTTGTTTACTCGCTAATAAACGTAATGCCATCCTTTTCTTCCTGGCCAAACTCATATTGTAGGGTTCTGTCTAATCCTTCGGCTAAGGTAAAAGGGGCTTTAAAACCACAATTATGTGCTTTGGTGGCATCAAATTGGGTAGTGGCACAAAACTTTTTTACCCGAACCGCGCTTACAGCAAATTTTTTACCGGTTATTTTCCCTAAAACATCAAATCCAAAACCACCCAGTAGTCCCAGCCAAAATGGGAAATGGGTAGCTGGTATTTTTTTGTTTAAACTAAGCTCTACCTGGGCAACCAATTCGTTCATGTTGGCATCCGGTTTATCAATGTAATTAAATACCTGGTAGCCAGGTTTGATGTTTTGCAGGTGATATTTAATAAAAGCAGCTATGTTTCCCACATAGGCCATGGATTTATAGTTGGTGCCTTTACCTACCATTAAAAATTTGCCCGATGCAATTTGTTTAAGCAGATTGTACACATTCCCCCGATTACGCTCACCAAATATTACGGTGGGGCGAATAATGGTTAGCGAACGGTTTTGTGGCTCTTTATTAAACCACTCGCGTAAAGCTTCTTCGGCCTGCCATTTGCTCTTGCCGTAATGGTTAAATGGGTCTGCCGGGTGTTCCTCGCTGGGGTTTTGTTTGTTGAGGCCGTAAACGGCAACCGAACTGGTGAAAATGATGTTGTTTACCCGTTTAACTCCATGGCTTCCAAAACGTTTTTGGTGCCTTGTACATTCACATCGTAATATAAGGAAGTGGGGGAGACATCATCACGGTGTTCAGCGGCCAAAAGAACAACAGCATCCTGATTCTTTAGTTCCTTGTCCAGTTCCGATTGATTTCGGACATCGCCAAGGACTGTGAGTTGTGGAAAAAAGTGACTTTGTTGTTTATCAAATATTTTGAGTTGAAATTCGTCTTTGATTAAATCGGTTAAACGGGTTCCGACAAAGCCGGAAGCGCCGATAAGGGTCATGTTTTTCATATGATTAAAATTGTTTATTTTCTATGGTATCATATGGAACTCGCACTTTAATCATTACCTTTTGTGTTTTGAATAAACATGCTCGTTTCATCGTATATTTTTTAGCCGTACTCTTTTTAGTATTCCAGACCTTTCGTCTCTTCAACCAGTTGTATGAAAATTGTTCCGCGTGCTGTTATCCGGAACTTCTGCCCCGGATGGTTGGGATTATCTGGTATTGTTTGTTCTATGAGTTTGTGGACGTGTAGTTTGGTAAGGGTTCTGTTTAGGTAACCCGATACTTTTTTAAGACCTAATGACTGCATCAATTCTTTTCTGGAAAGCGGGCCATGTTGTAATTTGAGCAGGATTAAGCTAAACAATGTCTTCTCCTTTTGCTCTTGCCCTAACTCTTGCCCCAACTCCTGTTGTGCTTTGTAGTTCAATTTTATGAACTGTACCTGGAACGACAGGCCCACTTCTTTCCAGCGAAATTCGATGTCGGGATATTTCTTAAGTTCATCCGCAATAAGTTTCAGCCCATTTCCCCACTGGTCGATTATCCCTAAACGTTTGAATACCGGGGCGATCACTTTGTTGCGCGCATCCGACTGGCGGCTTTCCATGTCTCCGTAATCAATGAATTAATCTGAGCTGGAATCACTGGTCACCAGTTCATTGTTTAATCTCAGCAGCTCATTTATAATATTTTCGGATATGCGAAAATCAGTTAACAGAAGTTTGTCTATTAAAGGCTTTATTTTATGTATTATTCCTACTTGCCTTGCTTTATTTATCACACCAAGCGTTCCTGTAAATTTCAGGTTTAGCTTTCCGGCTAATTTCCTGGCCTTCAAATCATCCAGCAGAAGTAATGGATTTTCAATTTCTTTTGCCAATGCAATTGCACTTGCCTCGCCCCAATC
>JARGGF010000822.1 GCA_029210905.1 Bacteroidales bacterium
TCATCCTGTTAAAGCTGACCAAGGTTTCGTCAGTTGGATTGGGTTTCAGAGTTACTTTTATGCGACTTTTAGTAAGCGTGTGCATCTCATCAATTGCCTCAATATTAACAATATAATTTCTGTTTATCCGAAAAAATATTTCCGGGTCAAGCTTACTTTCAAGTTTATCGAGTGATAAATCGAGGGCATAACATGAATTTGAAAAAGTACATAAAAAAGTGCCCTGATCGCTTCCATTAAACCATGCAATATCTTCAGTTTTTATCATCTTTATTTTTTGCCCGATATTTACAACAAAGCGCTTTTGAAAATCTTTTTGAGGATTAAAGGATTCTAATAAAGACTGAATATCAAGTTCACTTTGTTTATTTTTCCCTGAGAAGCTTTTAAATTTCTCAATGCTTCGCGTAAGTTCTTCAATATCAATTGGTTTTAGCAGATAATCGATACTGTATAATTTAAAGGCTTTAAGTGTGTATTGATCATAGGCTGTAGTAAAAATAATCGGAATTTTTACTTCGATTTGCTCAAAAATAGCAAAACTTTGCCCGTCTGATAAGTGAATGTCAAGAAATATTAAGTCCGCCGTGTTATGGCTCAGCCATTTTACTGCATCTCTTATAGAATCTATTTTAGCTAAAATATGAATCCCAGGCTCCGTTTTCAGCAATTGTTTTTCCAGGTTATCGGCTGCAATTACCTCATCTTCAATTATTAAAACGTTCATAGTTTCAACTGTGAAATAACAAAACAATCTAAATTGATTACTCTTACCTAATTAATGCTGCGTGTGGATAAGCAGAAAAATTATTTCAAACAAACCCGTTCCAATTTCCAAATCTTATTCTTCAAAAATAAGGGGCACTTTTGCAATATACTCATTATTTTTCAGATAAAATTCCGGCATTAACTCTGTTAAATGGCTATAGCGCTCTTTTAAATTTTTAAGCCCAATTCCAGACGATTCCTCTTTATTGAATTTTAGCTTTAGATTATTTTTTACTACTATAAATTGTTCATTGCTTTCTATTGTCACTTTCAAGGGATGCGACCTGGATATTTCGTTGTGTTTTATTGCATTTTCAACAAGCAGTTGCAAAGATAAAGGCGGTAAAAAGCAATTCATACAACTGGCGTCAATTTTTTTTTCAATTATCAGATTATCTCCAAATCTAATCTTCTGCAAATAACAATATGAATCAAGAAATTCAATTTCATCTTTTAACTCACTCACTATCTTATCCTTAACATCAAGAACGTAGCGATAAATCTTTGAAAATCTATTGACAAATTCCACCGCTTTTTCTGGTGATTCAGGAATCAATGACGACAAGGCATTCATACTATTAAATAAAAAATGTGGGTTAATTTGATTTACCAGGGCCGAATATTGCGTTTCTATACTCTTTCGTTTGTATTGTTCGGCTTCGATAAAAGTCTGTTTCCACCCAATGATGCTGTACCGTAAAATCATTATTGAACCAAAAACGAAATTCACAATTACCGCAATAACGATATTGTCAAAAATTAAAGCCATTAGGCCAATTTTTACAATTCCCTGGTTGGTCCCAAAATCTTTGAAAACGAAATAAAATATGATAACCCAGATGCTTATGATAATAGCAGCAAACACTGTGGTGATTAGAAAAACAAGGGTGATGCGTGTAAAAAGATCAATCCGAATGGGAAATTGTAGTTTAACTTTCTCATAAATTGGGTGATTTACAAGAATTATGCTAATTGAAACCAGAGTAGTAAACAAGATGCTCCATATAATAGACATATCTTGCTCTTCGGGAAAAATAAGTTTTCTAATAGTAAAAAACACTTCGATAACTATTGTAATAATAACAACAGCTAACACTAATTTTTGATACCTTTTTAACTGCATCTATACTTTTTTTATGAGTTAAAGCTAAAACAAATATCCTTAATTTGTTCCAAAAGCTTATTGATTGTTGCCAGATACTAAATTAACGAGTATCCGGCAACATTTTTTAATACCTAAAATGTAATGCGGTACTGCATCATTGGGAAAA
Organism: Bacteroidales bacterium; assembly: GCA_029210905.1. Lineage (GTDB taxonomy): Bacteria > Bacteroidota > Bacteroidia > Bacteroidales > NBLH01 > NBLH01. The sequence continues at coordinate 2,040 of JARGGF010000822.1, forward strand.
GGCCCAACTGATAGACTGTTTTAATGGCATCAGAATCAGCATCATACTCCTTATACAATGGGTTTTTCGTATTGCTAAGGTTCTGAATGTCAAAAGCCCACTCCTGCGATGTTTTTTTGCCTTCAAGCTTAAAAGCAACGCGAATGTCAGCCCTAAAATAATCTTTAAATTTCTCAGTGTATGCCAAATCTTCAAAATATTTGGTTGTATTTTCATTCCGCGATAATTCAATATCAATTGGCGTATAACGCTGGCCACCTGCCATAGTCACTTTCCCATCAAATGTCAGCCATTTTCGGTATTTGGCATTTTCTTTACTAAAAATCTCATACTCTTTACCAGCAAGCAGGTTTACAACATATTTAGAGTCAAATGCAGTGGAACGCCATTTATTATCGCTTGCTTTATATTTGGAATCAAATACTGAGGTTGTTAATAAAAAATAAAAGCCATTATCCAAAAATTTCTCAAGGGTAAACTCTACACCATAATTTTTACCGGCACCGCCATTGACCAGTGAATCAGGCAATTGCCATGTAAAAGATGAAGTATTTAGCATAGAATACGAGCTTGTTGAAGCTTCCACAATGGATTGGAAAATATCCTGGTAATAAGCTTCCATTTTAAGGTGCAAAGTTGAATTTATGTTCCAATCATAACCTACTACAAAATGTTGAGATTTTATAAAATCAAGGTCTTTATTAGGTTGAGTGTATACACCAGGTGCTAATTCTACTTTTTGGAAAAAAACATAAGTTGTGGCTGGTTTACTATGTATTCCATAACCAAAATTTATTGACTGTCTGGGACCAAGCAACCACTTTAACCCAAAGCGAGGCTCCAATGAGTAGTTATTTGCAAGGGACATTTCCTGCATATGTATCCCTGTATTAATTACCAAGGCATCAAACGGTTTAAATTGCCATTGGGCATATGCTCTATATATCATAACATGGTCATCTTCATCAAATCTGTTTTGAAAGC
>JARGGF010000823.1 GCA_029210905.1 Bacteroidales bacterium
ATCTTTCAAATAATTTATTGCTTAATCGTATTTATTGTGGTTCAAATCAAATTACCATTCTGGACGTTTCCAATCACTCAAATATTAACTGGTTATCCTGTTTCGAAAATAATATTAGTCTACTCGATGTTTCAAAAAATAAGGAATAAATAAATAATACGGAAACTATTATACTTGAAAGCTGAACTAAATTAATAGTTTTTGAATAATTTCCGTACTCATTAACAAGATACTATATGAAAAAAATAATCCTGTCCGTCCTCTTTTTCCTGTTGCCAATGGCATTGGCTGCTCAAAACAAGCCTTCATCATATATTGGAACCAATTTATCAAGGGGTACTGAGCTTCGCGTGTTGCGACTTGCAGTTTCCTGTGCCGGAGAGTTCACTCAATCAGTAGCCGGAGCTAATGATAGAGAAAAAGTGAACGAAGTTTTGAGGCAGATGAAAGCCTGGTTGCAGGAAATTAATATCACATACGGCAGAGAATATTGCGTACGATTTGAACTAATCCCTGATGATCTTTTACGGTCAATTATATTTACCAATGCAGCAAATGACCCCTGGCCAAATATGTCGGGAAGTGGCTGTGATGGTGCCGGAAATATTCTCGACATTCAGGCTAAAGTTATTGATGAACTTATTGGTGTTGATAATTATGATTTTAGCCATGTAATCCTCGGCAATATAAATGGTGGATGTGGTGGCGGTTTTAAAACAGGCTATTCCGGTGATTTTGACATTGGGGTTACCAGGCACGAGATGGGTCACCAGTTTCAGCAATCGCATACCATAAATTACCCTGATAATAATAATTACGAACCGGAAAACGCAGGAAGATCTATTCAGGGTGGAAATACGCATCCTTATGCCCATTCTGCTTCTTTTCATCAGTTGGCGCTTCACTTACTTAACTTTAAAGCAAATGCTGGTGTTAAAATTTCAACAGGCAATCATGTACCAACTATAAATGCAGGTCATGATCGTGCCATTCCTGTTGGTACTCCCCTTATTTTAACCGCTATTGCTGATGATTCAGATGCCGGTGATCAGCTCACTTATGCCTGGGATCAACTTGACATGGGCATGCCTAAAAATCTGCCTAATTCAAATGATTCGGAAGGCGCCATTTTTTCAAGGTTAGTCCCTTCCACCAATCCGACAAGAACTTTTCCTAACATGGATAGTATTATAGCAAACAGGTTTTCTAGCAGTATTGAACAATTGCCGACACATCCACGTGAATTAAACTTCAGGCTCACCGTTAACGACAATCATCAATATAATTATAATGGCACTATAATAAATGCAAGCGGCATAAATTCTGATGATATAAAAATTACTGTTGTAAACAATGGCGGTCCATTCAAAGTAACCAGTCAGCAAAATTCAGAAACTTATATGGGAGGAAGCACACAGACAATTACCTGGAATGTAAGTGGTACAAACGAAACACCCATTAATACACAAAACGTAAAAATAAGCTTATCTGCCGATGGTGGTCATACATTTCCAATTGTATTATCAAACAGTACCTTAAATAATGGTAGCACAGATGTAATGATGCCAAATATCAATACAAAACTTGGCAGAATTAAAATAGAAGCCATCGATAATTACTTTTTTTCAATAAACAGTAAGAATTTTACCATCAAACAAAACAGCGCTATACCCGGTATAAGCATTGTTACCTTTGCTCCGCATTTGCTGGTAAGCGAAACCGGCCATACTTCAACATACACTGTCGGGTTATTAACAAATCCAACGGGTGAAGTAAGCATAAGTATTATTGCCGATGACCAGTCCGAAATAAGTATTGATGGAAGAAACTTTAGCAGAAAACAAGTGGTATCTTTTAACAACACATCTCCGCAAACCATCACCGTAAGAGGAGCATACGATAATATCGCGGAAGGAATTCAAAAAGGGGTTATTCAGCACAGTGTGTCTGCCACTAATGACAATAATTATCCACCCGGACTGCTTGGTGAGCCGGTAAACCTTAGTATTTCTGATGCACAAATTCCACCCATTGTTGGAGTTGATTTTGACGAAGAAAATTCAATGAAAATATCCACAAACTGGATTAAGGTGTCAGATATCAGGAACCAATCCATTATGAATATTCCATTGGACGATGGAACCCCTACAAACATTAGCCTTAACACCACTGCAAGCCAGTGCGGAATTGGTGGTTGTGGCTTTGGGGCCGATCTTTATTCAAAACTGCCTAAACATGCGCAGTCACTCGCAGGACTCTCCGGTGTCACTTACACAAGAGGTACTGTTACCTTTACCTGGAGCGGATTGGAAGCAAATACCACTTACCGTTTATTTGTCTTTGGACTGGGTGTGTTTGGCCCCATGAAACAGACGGTAACCATTTCGGGTAGCGGAGCACCCTTAACATTTAATCAAAATGGCAATCCTGGTCAATTGTATGTCAATGACAAAGAAAGTTCGGATGATTTACTGGTAAATTTTGCAAAAAAAATAAGTTCTACTTCTTCCGGAACAATTACTATCACCGTCACTCCAAATTCAGGAGGCATTGAGATGTCGTTTGCGGGGCTGGGGATTTGTAAATAATAGTAAAAGTCTTTCAGACAGCCTTGCACCCCGGGAAATTGCCTGAAATGTATTCAGGACAAGCTTGCGGAACAGGAACTGACATGAAATTATTTTCGGTCTGCCCCTGCCCCCATATGAAATTACCTTAAAAAGTTTTCGGACAGGCTGGCCAAACAGGAAACTGGTTAAAAAGATGTTGTTTTATAAAGGATTTGAGCTGGCAGGGTAACCGAAAGGAAAGGCAAAATATTTTTATGGAGGATTTGGGTGATATTACATTGGCTGGGTAGGTGATAATTGTGGTGAGATAGTTGGGGATTAAGGTGATTAACTACGTTTGAGCTATGTGCTGTAGCATCCCAGAGGGGGCTATTGCATCAGACCTCAGTATTTTTAATGTTCCCGATCAAACAATCGCAAAAATAAATTTTTAAATTTAGGCTCTAAATTTA
>JARGGF010000824.1 GCA_029210905.1 Bacteroidales bacterium
ACCGAACAATTTGAAGTGCAAATTAACGAAGAAATAGCCAATGCAAAGTCCGATTTACAGTTAAGCAAAGAGCAAATTGAAACAGCTAAAGAGGCCTTGGATTTTACTACTATAGCACTGCAACAAAGCATTGAGAGGCAGAAAATTGGTACAGCACTGCCATTTGAAGTTTTTCAGGCGCAGCAGTTTTTTCTGCAGGCACAATTGGATTACCTGCAAGCGGTATCGGATTACAACAAAGCACAATATGCGCTCTATGTTGCCGCGGGCAACAATCTGTAATTATATTGATTAATGATTAAAATTTAAATCATGAAAATAATTCTTATTTCAACAGTAATAATTCTAATGATAGCTATGCCTTCTGAGGCACAGCTATTTGGAATGAAAAAATCCCTGGTCCCATTATCTGTAAAGGAAACATTCCATAAGAAATATAATGACGCAACGGTAAGGAAATGGATACATGAAAAAAACCACTTCATCGCTACGTTTTCATTAAACAGGAAAAAGCATGAGGCTGTATTTAACGATGAAGGAGACTGGATAAGAACTGAAATCAGTATAAAATGGGAGGAATTGCCATGTGTTGTAAAAAAGTCTTATCGGGCGACTGATTTTAAGTGGTTAGACCGAAACTTCGTAAAAGTAATTGACGCACCCGAAAAAGAAAAACTTTACCTGATTGACGGCGATAACTCTGATGATGGAGAGTTTGGCCGATATTGCTATTTTATGCTCTGGTTTTCGGAAGATGGAAAAATGGTAAAGAAAGAGTCAAATTGTTTTTAATTTACAATAGTTGGATAAGCATCCGTTGCAGTTGGGATAATCGGCAAAACTCTATATTCAGGGTGCGACTTTGCTTAAACAGTATACTTTGTGAAATTATACTGTTGTGCACATTCGTTGAAGTCGCGCCCTGAATAATTGAGCCACCTTTACAATTTAGGCTCAAAGAGCCTGGTTTTGTCTTATTCCGGAACGGAAATTACAAAAAACGACAGTGTTCAATCCATTTTTCATATTGGAACAGCGGTATAAAAGATCACATCGAACTATTTTTCAAGCGAAATAGTAACATATAAGTTGTTTTTGGCCTGTTCCGTGAGGTGATATATAAGAATTGAGTTCGATCTTCCTTGTTCCAAAGCGTAATTAACAAAAAACAAGGCTGATCTGTACTGTTCCAAAGTGTGAATAGCAAAAAGTGGAGCCTATCTACCTTGTTTCAAAATGTGGATAGCAAAAAGTGAGGCTGATCGGTCCTGTTCCATAGCGTGAAAAGCAAAAAACCAGGTTGATCTATCCTGTGCCTAAGCGTGTGCAGCAAAAACAGGGCTAATTTGTACTGTTCCAAAGCGTGAATATCAATAGGTGGGGCAGATCTTCCCTGTTCCAATGCGAGCATAACCAAAAGCTTGCTAAGATAGAAAGAGTGAGTAAGGTAGATTGTGTAAACTACGACCTTAATAGCTGCATCTGCCTTAAAAAAAATGAGCCCTATTTAAAAATATTAAACTTAAAACCTCCATTAAAAACAAAACCATCCGAAGGGACCCAAATATCAGTAAATGTTGGATTATTATAGGGTGGGAGTACTTAAGGTTTGTAATTGGACTGGATTGTGTTTGAGAATTTCTCAAAGTTGATAAAAACAGACCATCTTTCAAAGTGTTTCATCACCATCCCTAGGGAATCGCATTTATAAGTAGAACCCACCAGCCTATGGATACAGATACTTAAGTTATCCGATCATTGGAATTTGGTTTGCCGTTAAAGTTTGAATGCCTACCAGTATAATTAATTCAATCTAATAGTACTATATTAAAAAGGAAAACATCGGATATATTGCAAATATCCGATGTTTGCGAAACAGGTTGTTTGATAAGACGCGAACAGGACATCTTTGCCAGCCTGTTAAAATGTAACCACCTTATCACTGTCGACCACCCATTCGGTGAGTTCTGCCATAGTGCTGATTTCAGTTCCCTCAATAAGTTGAGCGTTTTTTAACCCTCTGGCTTCGACACACGAACCACATATTTTTACTTTGGTACCCTTGTTAACGGAATACTTTATCATGCGTTCGATGTTGTAGTATCCGTTGGGTGTTATTTGTCCGGCCACGGCACACGAGGCAGCATCAGCCATCAGGAAAACCCGTACTTCCACCTCTTCGTGTGCTTTGTTAAGCTGGTTGGCAAGCCGTAAACCGTTGTATGCTTTTTCTGTTCCGTAAGGAGCGTCATTAATTAGAATCAGGATTATTTGCATTTTTCTTAATTTTTAAGATTATAAATGATATTCGATTACTGTTAAGGGATCAAAACTCTGGCAGAGCCTGTTCCGCTTGCGGAAACCTTCGGACACTACCAGGTTTAGATCAAGTCATTGGAGTTTAAAAACAGCAGTAGTGATTGTTTCAACAGCACGGTCAATCTCCTCCACAGTTGTAAATTTCCCAGTTGAAATGCGCACGGTGCTGGCTGCTGTCATTAACTCCATGTTCATTGCTTTTAAAACCGATGATATTTCTATAGAATCGGCATGACAAGCAGAGCCAGTAGAAATAAATATCTGTCTGCTTACAGCTGATGCTAAAGAATGTGCTTCTGTGCCTAGAAATGCCACGCTTAAGGTATTCGGCAAACAATTATTAATAGTTCCATTTACTTGAACTTTATCGTTCAGTTTTGCTCTCAAACCTTCCAGAAGCCTGTTTTTGGTTGACAACATGTTTTGGGTATTATCGATAAAATCGCGTTCTGCAATTTCGCATGCTTTTCCCAATGCTACAATGTAGGGCACGTTTTCGGTGCCCGGCCTGATGCCCTTTTCCTGACCAGCTCCATACATCAGGTTTTCTAATCTGAAGCCTTGTTTTATGTACAGCGCCCCAACACCTTTGGGTGCGTAGAGTTTATGCCCGGCAATGGTCAACAAATCAACCCCCAGTTTGTTGACGTCTGTTTCAATTTTACCCACAGATTGGGCGGCATCGGTATGGAAAATGATATT
>JARGGF010000825.1 GCA_029210905.1 Bacteroidales bacterium
CAACCTCACATTCTGCTGCAAGTAATAATACATCCGCAAAGCGTATCATATCATAATTTATTGACGAAAAATAAGTCCACCCAATACTTCTTGTCAAAACATCTCTATCTGCCTGATAATGAAGATATTTTCTCATTCCGTAAGGGCTTTGTAGAACTTTATTCCAACTCCAGGCACTTTTCGGCATTCCCCAATCAAGTAAAGGGACTCCGCGTCTCATAATACTATTATCTAATCTCGAGTCAAGTGTTCCTTGATATGAAGTAAAAGGCTCATTGTCAGAAATGTATGCATTATCCGGCAAATCAAAATCATTATAAGTTTCAAAAAGTGGCAAGCCCGTTTCCTGATCAGTTTTAAAAGTATTTATTGTAGCTCTGGTTATACCTACAAAACCACTTCCCTCACAACCTGGCACTTGAGGTATCGCTACACACATCCCTTGATTTTCATTACCAGAATTTGCATCATCAAATACAGCAAATTGTACAGCAAATACAGACTCAGCACTATTCTTCTTTTTTGCATCAAAATTATCAAAAAATAAGGGATTTAGTGCATATTTTTGTCCTCCTGCTGTAACTCCATTTTCTATTGCATCTGTAAGCAAAGGTAATGCTTCGGTATATTTATGTTGTTGCATATAAACCTTTGCTAAAAAGCATTTCGCTGCCCAGCTGTTTGCTCTGCCCCTTTCGGCAATTGTCTCAGAGAGGTTATCTATTGCAAATTTAAAGTCCTTTTCAATTTTTGGCCATATTGATTCAGTATTTGGCACATTATAATTTCCATCGCTGAAAGTTATCGATTCATCAACATACGGTACATTCAGATAAACCTTGGCTAACTCAAAATGAAGTACTGCCCTTAAAAAAACTGCCTCACCCTGTATTTGTGCTATTTTTTTAGCTGAAAGCTTACCCTCAGGTACATTTTTCAACACATTTAATACAGAATTTGCACGTTGAATTCCAGAATAACATTGTGCCCATCTTGCATGAGATAACCAATTGACTGATAAAGCATCAATTCTATGTGATTCAAAATTTGCCAAATGGGGAAACGATGGTGCTCCGCGTACAAACTCATTTGTAGCAAAACCTGAAAATGTCATATTACTAACATTTCCCCAAATACTGCTACTCATTTGAAGAGATCTATAAGCGCCAATTAATAAACTATTTAGACCAGTTTCAGTAGCCATATTTTTTTCGAAAGCAGTACCGAATGGGGGGATCTCAAGATAACTTTCTTTACAACCATAAAATGACATTAATAATATCAATCCTGTTGTATATATTTGCTTTAAATATCTTATTTTCATGATTAAATTATTTAAAATTCTATGTTAAAACCTACATTAAATCCTCTTTGATTATTTGGATAGTTACCAGCATCTACACCATATCTGCCAGAACTGACCTGCGGAATTTCCGGATCCATTCCGCTGTATTTTGTAATTTGAAACACGTTTGTTGCCTGGGCATAAATTCTACATTTTTTTAAATTAACTTTTTCAAGAATTTTGCCAGGCAAGGAATATCCCAATACCAATGTCTTGCATTTCAGAAATGAACCATCCTCAATATAAAATGAACTTGCTACAGAGCCTGAACTGAATGTTCCGGGACCAGTATAAATTGGAATGTCTGAATCTTTATTTGTAGGTGACCACTGATTTAAAAGATTTCTGTTCAACTGCCATTTAAAATAGGAAAAATATGTATTCGCTTTGTTAAGATTTATTACTTTATTTCCATATGATCCATAAAGTACAGTGGCAAAATCGAAATTTTTATAATTCATTCTAAGATTTATTCCAGATGTAAACTTTGGATGAGGACTACCAATAAAAGTACGATCTAATGCATCGATCTTACCATTAGGCTTACCATCTTCATAAGAATCTCCGTTAATATCTTTGTATTTAAACCTTCCAGGTGCTGTATTCTGCTGAGTTGGCAAAGCGGCAACATCATCCTCAGATTGAAATAGCCTCTCTACCTGATAACCATAAAATTCTCCTATAGAGTGACCAACCTGATTGCGGATATAACTTCCAATACGCGCATTTGTTTGGTCACCAACATCAAAATAAGGGCTTTCACCAGGAATGCTAACTATTTCATTAACATAGTGAGTTATATCAGCTCCAATTGTAAAATCCAAATCTTGTGCGATATGGCCGCGGTAGTTTGCTGAAAATTCAAGACCACGATTCTCAACATTCCCAATATTTATATAAGGAGAGCTAGCTCCACCGGCTGTAGCTGGTATTGGTTGGGGAAACAACAAACCCTCAATTTTTTTTTGATATATTTCTGCTGATAGGTCAATATTATCTAAAAAAATAGCATCTATTCCAACATTAAGGACTATGTTTCTCTCCCAGCCGGTATTTGTATTGCCAAACCGACTTTGAAAATACCCCTGTTGGGTTTGAGTAGGATTTCCGCTGATAGGATAATAGCCTCCGCCTGTACCATTAAACAAACTATACGCATTAGCATCATCGACATTAGACTGAGAACCCAATTCTCCATAACTTGATCGGAGTTTAAGATCATTGATCCATGTGTTATTTTCCATGAACGCCTCTTCAGATAAACGCCATCCAATTGATAAAGATGGGAACAAGCCATATCTGCTATTTGCCCCAAATTTTGAAGAACCATCGCGCCGGATTGTTGCTCCTATAAGGTACTTTTCCTTATATGAATAATCCAATCGTCCGAATAAAGAAAACAGTCTATTTTTTTGTGCACTACTGCTGTTATTAATATCCTTTTTACCATTCCCTAAAATCAGAGATGAAAAATCTGAAAGATAAAAATCATTTCTTGAACCATTTAACGATCTGCCAGAATATTCAATTGCCTCAGAACCGGCAAGTACATCAAATTTATGATTACCAAAAGAGTTCTCATATTTTAAAGTATTTGTAAAAATGGAATAAAGACTATAACCACTACTTTCACTTAAAGAATTTATTCCCGCATAGGCAGTTGCACT
>JARGGF010000826.1 GCA_029210905.1 Bacteroidales bacterium
GGCAATAAATATTTTGTACCTTCAATACGATCGAATGTAATTAAAACCTTTGATGAAAAACTGAATCCTTCTTTTGAATTTTGTAAGTTAAAAATGTGGTTAGCTATTGACAATGGGAAAACAGTTGGTAGAATTGCTGGAATTCTCAATCAAAAATATAACAGCATTACAAATCAAAAATACATGCGGTTTGGATGGCTCGATTTTATTGATGATAAAAATATTCTTGAAAAGTTAATTGAAACGGTTGAAGATTGGGCCAAAGAGCTTGGCATGGAAAAACTTCACGGACCCCTGGGAATGACTAATTTTGATCCTGCCGGCCTGCTCGTGGAAGGTTTTGAAGAAACTGCAACATCAAGTTCAATCTATAATCATACTTACTATGGCCCTTATATTGAGCAACTTGGTTTTGTTAAAGAGAATGACTGGGTCGAATTTAAAATTCCAGTTCCGGATAAAACTCCCGATCAACTTAAAAGAATTGCTAAAATAGTTAAAACAAAATATAATTTAACCGTGGTTCGGCCAGAAAAAAACGGCGATTTATTGCAATATGGCCGAAGAATATTTGATCTAATGAACGAAGCTTATAGAGGCTTGTATATTGTTTTGGATTTTACTGATAAGCAAATTGATTACTATGTAAAAAAATATTTGCCTTCGCTTCCGCCAAGATATGTTAGTATTGTTTTACAGGATGATAAGGTGGTTGCTTTTGGGGTATCAATGCCTTCCATTTCAAAAGCACTTCAAAAATCAAATGGACGCTTGTTTCCGTTTGGGTTTTTAAGAATTATCAGGGCCTTAAAAAAGAACAATGTTATGGATCTTATGTTAATAGCGGTAAAACCTGAGTTACAGAACAAAGGAATAAATTCCATTATGTTTGACGAGTTAATTCCTAAATATATTGAGGATGGAATAGAATACGTAGAAACAAATTCTGAAATGGAGAACAATTTAAAAGTACAATCTCAATGGAAGTTTTTTAACCCCAAGCTTACAAAACGAAAAAGAAGTTACGTGCGTGCAATAAAATAAAATTAAATAAAAATGGCCACCCCTCTTGAAAAAAGTAAAATTCAGATGGTTTTGGTTGATCTTGATGGGACTATACTGAATAACAAAAAAGAGATCGGTGAAGCTGATCTTATTACTTTGAAAAAACTTGGTAATCAAGGTATTATTCGAGTTTTTGCCACTGGTAGAAATTTATATAGTGCACTAAAAGTATTACCGAAATCAACTCCAATAGATTATTTGATATTTTCTTCTGGTGCTGGCATTCTGGATTGGAAATCACAAAAACTCCTTTTTAGTTCTTCTATAGAAAAAAGCGTTGTTGATACTATCATTTCAGCATTAAAAAAAATGGATCTTAATTTTTCGGTACATTTTCCAATACCGGAAAACCACAGGTATTTCTACCATAAAGGAAATAATGTAGCGACTGATTTTGATTGGCGGAACTCATTATATGACGGCTATAACTTTAAATTAAATCATAGTTTTCCTCACAAAAGTGCAACCCAATTTATTGTAATATTAAAAAATTTGTCTGAATTTCAAATAGTTGCAACTGAGTTTCCTGAAATGAAAATAATAAGGGCTACATCACCAATTGATGGAAAATCAGTTTGGTTGGAAATATTCAATACAGATGTTTCTAAAGCAAAAGGAGGGATGTTTTTGTGCGAAATGCTGAATGTTTCACCAAAATTAACCCTCGGCATCGGTAACGACTATAATGATTTAGACCTATTGGACTGGACAACATACAGCTACATAGTTGATAATGCACCTGATGATATTAAAATTAAATATAGTCAATGTGCTGATAATCAAAATAACCCGCTAAGTTTTGTTTATCAAAAGCATTGGCTTTAATTTCCTTCAACTGGTTTTTCCTGTTCATCAAAACTGCCTTTAAAAGTAATTTTATAGGCTTCCCAATTTTCGTTTTTATAGACATCATCTCCAATAAAATGAATCAGCACCTCAAATTCATCTGGTGGCATATACTTCTGCAACCTTTCTAGTAATTTTGAGTTCTCATCGAGCATAAGAAATGATGGAAAATTCATTTTTCCATCCAGCATTGCAATAGCAATTTGATGAAAACCATGGGGTGCACCTTCGTTTATGTATTTTTGGTTTAAAAAAGTAATGGTATCATTGGTTTTAACATCCAGGTTAATACAATAAAATTTCTGGTTAAGATAGTCCGCAATTATCGGATTATTATACGTTTTAAGTCTTTGCATGGTGGAACTGATGCTATAATTATCGTATAGATTAATCAATATTTTTTTTGGGTTGGTTTTCATTAATTCTGTGGTTTCATCAAAGGTTTTCCATTTTACTAAAACTCTTGTCATTATTTGCTTTTGGCCAATGGGATAGGTTTTGAAATACTCTTTTTCAAACTTTTCATAGGTGGTTGATTTATCTACCGATTCAGCATAATAAATAAGTATTGGGAAAATATGATTCCTGTCTTTAAAGCCCGTAAAAACACTTCCAACAGCTTCTCTTGTAAATAATATCATTGAGGGAAATACAGGTTCATCACCTAACAATTGATTAACAATATCATGAATTTTACCATTTTTACCAGTGTTATAATACTTAGTGCCATCAAAAAAAGTTAATGAATCCTTAGTGTAGATATCCAGTTTAATTGGATAAAATAATATATTAGCATAATTTGCAACTTCTTGTAATCCAAAGGTTTCATTTAGCATTAAATTAGAGGAATCATTAAGTTCATCATGAAAATAGATAAGAACAGGTTTTTGGTTTTTCTCGAATAAAGATTTAGTTTCTTCAAAACTTTGCCATTTTACTTTACTTGTATCCGTCTGGGCAAAGCAGTTAATGACTAAAAGAAAGTATGCTACGGATTGTAAAATTAATGATCGCATGAGTTGTGTTTTATAAAGATTTAATAATCAATACTTTGCATCTGTATATATATGCATTTTGCTTTATTAAAAAAAAAAAATT
>JARGGF010000827.1 GCA_029210905.1 Bacteroidales bacterium
AATCAAGTCCGTTGTTCGCTGGTAATCATATACAGTTCCTTCATCACCATCTTCACCAGCTGATTCGTTAAAAATAATGCGCCCTTCTTTACCACCTTCGTCTTCAGGAAATATAAATGATTCATCAGAGAAAACAGGAGCATCAGCACCAGAATGCAAAGTTCGGGCATGATGCAGTATAGCCTTGTCCCAAAAAATGTACACATCACCAAAAGCGCCACCACAAAAATCATCGCTGAAATTAAAATGGATAATTTCGTTGATATTTCTAATACCTTTATTACCAAGCAATTCACAGTTTCTGTAGGTGGTTAATGAACCAATCGCTTCAAAACTAACTTGTGCAATTTCTTTATCACTTATAATCGCTCTAACCTGAACAACGGGAACTTCTCCCCACTCAGTCTTTTTCATTTTAGCCAATCCGTATAGAAAACGCACTTCAGGATCATTTTCTGTTTCATAGAGATTTTCAGCAAAAAAACCTCCCCAAAGATACCCTTGAACTCCAATCTCTTTGTTATTTTCATCAATTTGAGAAACCTGATACCAATTATGGCTGTAACCATTTAAGGTTAAACTGCTATCAGACTTTCCAATTATTTTCATCAGGCTGCCAATTGGAAGATTTTTTACAATTTCGGAATCAGTATAAGGGTGACTTCGAAGGTTTACCTTGTCAAATAAAAGGTATTGTGATTCACCTATAGTAATTTTACCATAGTTGCGTTGATCTATTTCTTCTTGTGAAAAACCATAAATGGAAATCAGGCAAAACAATATGACTAAAAAGAATTTCATAGTAATAAATTCTAATGATTTTATCTCAAATGTATGAAATTATTATTTTTGGCCAAAAAGAAAGTATGTTTTTGAAAACCTTTGCTAAACACATACTATAGTAAAAAATTAACGCCAAACCTGCCCCATTGATACATGTCCTTAGCCTTTGGTTTATCATATTCCTTTGAGTTAATAGTAAGTTGCCAATAAACTGTAGCCTTCATGGTTCTGATACCAAAAAATATTTCGCCTATAAACAAATGCCTCACTACCTCATCTGAATTTAATCGATAAACATCGCCTGGGGCCAGCGGATCATCATCGTTTGGAAACGTTTCAAAAATACCAATGCCCTCCAACATTGAATTGTGCATCACATAGCGATATTTTGCATTAGCACTTATAATAATTCTAAACTTGTTATACTTTCGCATCATAACATCCTCGTTACCACTTCTGTCCTTAAAGCTAAGATTTGATAAGCCAATGCCTGCCCCAAAAGCTGTTAATTCATTTCCAATGTGTGCATCCATCATTAAAGGAATGTTTAACCAGCCCGCTTCTTTTCGGTTTAGATTAAATATATCACCCTTGCCGGAAAAAAGCATTAAATCAAAATAATGATCAATGTTCCATGCAAATCTTCCTCCTTTAGCAATTTGACTGTCCCAACCATAGGGTTTTAGAGAAGAAACAAATTGATCGCGATGAATAATTGATTGAATTATATTTCCTACATCTCCCCCAATTACTCCAACTTTAAAATCGCTTCGCATCCGCATGTGCCCATTCGAATGAATACGATATTTTGATCGCCCTATAAAAGTATAAGATGCGAATGGTCGATCATTAAGATCATAACTGGTAGGGGTATTAAAAATGCTGGTATCGCGAATGAAAGGAGTGTATGCTTTAAATCCAACAAAAACACCCTGATACGACAAAACTTTCTCTCTGTTTGCAAAAGGAAGCAATCGCATTTTTAAAAAATCGGTGGTAATTTCAAATCGCCCTCCACCCGTATAATTCATATCGTTATTGGTAAATGCAAATAAATCATTGTCTGTTTCAATATAAACGCCCTTTATTAATTGATTGCTGGTATAAGTATTATCGTATTGGCAAAAATTGTAATCCAATATATTTTTCATATGATCTTCCACCAATTTGAGGTTTCTTTTAAGCCCACCCAAATAGTATTCTTTAGTAATTGTGTTCCTTTCAGAAAGGTTTTTCTCAATTGCCAGGATCTTGCTGTTAAGTATATCAAATAATTCATAAACAGCCTCATATGTCCGAACATTTTCAAGAAGAAACAATAAAGTATCCGGATTAGCGGCAGTATTGTCGAGTTCAAGAATATTATAGAGTCTTAATGCTAAAGTATCGGGATTATTTACAGAAGCATCAGGAGAATTACTTGTAAATTCTTTGATATTTTTTTTAAGTGTTTTTACATCCACATGTTTTAATTCAAAGATATTTTTATCAAGTATTGAGATGATGCCAATTAACGATCTATTGTTTTGGGCCAAAAAAGTAAAGGGAGCAAAATAGAAAATCAGCAATAAAATAAGTGAATATTTCATGATTGGTTAATGTTATAGGTTATTAAACGTTTATGGCAATACTATGATTATTGAAAATCATTATTAATTTATCGGAAAAATCTGCTTTTTAGGAAAGGTACGAAGTATTTTAATACCCTGCATTCATTATACAGGCTCAACTTTAATTTTACTTAAAATAGCGGTTTGAATTTCAGTACATTTTTTTTGATTCTGATTTGATATGTCTATTACTGTAAGTTGCAATACTTAGAATATAATTAAGATAAGTTCGACCTATGCAGCCATTGAAATTCATTCTGGTTTTTTCTTGTACATTTTTGTTATATCAAACTTAGGTTAATACTTATAATGAATCCGGCGAGCTGGTTAAATAATACAGCTATGAACGCACACCGGGCGAAGGAGATGCAACTGGTTTGGCGAAGGTTAAATATAAATAACTAATGTTTCTCATGTTGGATTATTTTATTGCTAATTAACTAATTAAATTTTCTACGAATTAAGTATATTCCTGTCTATGAATTAAATACTTTTTCCAATCTTGGATGGATGAATTTTGGTGGATTTTTGTGAATTAGTGGTTTAGTGGCATATTTCCTTTTGCCACTAAGGCACAAAAACACAAAATTGCACAAAACAAAAAGTAAAAAT
>JARGGF010000828.1 GCA_029210905.1 Bacteroidales bacterium
GCCTATAGGAATTGTAGGGCTGGTGTTTTTTGGCTTGACTCTTTATCTGTTTACTCCATTAATACTCCTGGTCATTATAATTTATCAGTTTTTCAAAAACAGGATTCAAAAATCAGATAACTGGCTTTTTCTTTCTGGTATCACTTTATCAATAGTTCTAAGCATTGTATTTCTTATTAGGTGGCAGGCTACAGAAAATCAAATACTAACTACTTATGAAAATATCAATAAAAACAAATCTGAACTACCCGGCTGGTTGGTGCTTGGTCAACAATTGCCCGTCAATGAACTCAGTCTGAAAGTCCTGAGTAGTAATCTTTGTTGCGATAACCTTCAATATTTTGGAAACTGGTCCAATATGGGTTCAAATACGATTAGTGAAAATGTAACCCACGATCCTTTGATTATTATTGCGCAACTACTTTTTGGCAATTTTTCACTCAATGATGAAACCTGTCTTAAAATCATTGAATTTCAATATGATGCGCGACATGAAACTTATCGAAAATTGTGGACTGGACGTGATTTGGAAACAAAGCAAATTATTAGCAACATACAAGTATATCCGGATTACCGATTGGCTTATATCG
Source organism: Bacteroidales bacterium (assembly GCA_029210905.1). Lineage (GTDB taxonomy): Bacteria > Bacteroidota > Bacteroidia > Bacteroidales > NBLH01 > NBLH01. The sequence continues at coordinate 591 of JARGGF010000828.1, forward strand.
AAAAAACAATTACCGTTAAAAACAACAGTCATTCAAAATGGTCGGAACAGGAGGCTTTGTATACTTTCAAGATGCCTGGAGGTGCTGTAGCCACATCACTTTCGTTGTGGATCAACGGTAAGGAGGAAAAATCGCGCCTGACCACCAAAGAAAAAGCAGATAGCGCTTACACCACTATAGTAGGCAAAGAAAGAAGGGATCCTGCCCTGCTCCATTGGCAGGAAGGAAATACCATTACAGTCACCATTTTTCCCTGTACTATCGCAGAGGATAGAATTTTTAAAATTGGTGTAACCTGCCCACTGGAAATTATTGATAATCAACTGGAATTGAATGATATAACTTTTAAAGGGCCAACTTTTTCATGGACCAATGAAACTAGTAGCATTGAGTTTATTTCCAGTGAGGAAATTGAGGCTGAACTGCCCTATGATTTTGAAAGAGCTGGAACCAATAAATATATTTTTAATGGAACCTATGCTGAAGATAAACCAATCCGCTTTAAAGCACCTAATTTGTCAACCAATAGTTTCTCTTTTAACGATAGATCATATTCTCTTTCTGAAATTGAGCCCACGAGCATCAGCTTTAATCCAACTCAGATTTATCTTGATATAAACAGCAGCTGGACATATGAAGAATTTGAACGAGTTTTAAAAGCTTATTTGGGAAAACAAATTTATGTGTACAATAACCAATTAGTGCTGATAAACAACGAAAACAAAGAACGATTATTTAATCAACTTAATGGATTGAATTTCAGCATATTTCCCATTTTTAAAATAGAAAATCCGGGGACATCGTTATTAATCAGCAAATCAACAAAAAACTCGCCTAATTTAAAAGATTTTAACGAAACAGATTTTAGCTTGAAGCTGGAAACATATCTACAACAAACGAAAGAAAACATCAAACTGATTAATATTGGCACTAATCTTTCGCCTTATCTGAAAAGCCTGAAAGAATTTATGGTTTTCGACTACTGGCAAAGCACTGTGGATGAACTAATTGAACTAAATAAGAGAAAGGTGTTTCCGGTTATCGCGCAAGAGGATAATTCTGTTGCGCTTGCCGCCTCAAATTGCAAAATAACAATGCATCAGGGTGAATCAAAATCCGAAGCACCTGACCATTTAATGCGTTTGTTTGCATACAACCAGATTATGAAATTGACCGGAAGAAATTATTTTAATAACAATGCAGAATTTCAGGAAGATCTGGTTTCCATAGCCAATGAAGCTTATGTGGTTTCACCCATATCGAGTCTGGTGGTGCTGGAAACAATCAAAGATTACGAACGATTTGATATTCAGAAAAATGAAAACAGCCTGGAGAATGCTGCTAAAAATTCATCGGGCGCTGTACCGGAGCCGCATGAGTGGGTTTTGATTTTGCTTACATTGTTGGTAGTGTGGGTTTTGTATTACAGGAGGATTTAATATTGGAAATTGGTCATTAGAAATTGGTATATTAGTATATAGACTCTTCTTCAATAAAGCGTATTCTCGTAATACACCAATAACTAATAAACCAATGACAAAAGAAATAACCCTGCTAATTCTATACAATGTGCTTACCTAAACGCCATTGAATAACTAATAACATTTAACTTTATAATGAAACGCATCTTCGACATCCTATTCGCATTAATTGCCTTTGTTGTATTTCTTGGGCCAGTACTGTTAATCATTCTAGCCTTGGTTATCATCGAAAGACACCCTGTTTTATTCTTTCAGGAAAGAATAGGCAAACATAGAAAACCATTCAAAATATATAAATTTCAAACCATGGTCAACAACGAAGTCACCCCCACCGGAAAAATATTAAGAAAAACCGGATTGGATGAACTACCTCAATTTTTAAATGTGTTAAAAGGTGATATGAGCATTGTTGGCCCTCGTGCATTAATGCAATCTGATATAGAAAGATTTAACTGGCAATCTGACTATTACAATATAAGATGGATTGTACAACCCGGAATAACAGGATTTGCTCAAATTTATGGAGGGCAAGGGTTGAAAACCTCCTGGTTTTGGGATAAAAAGTACATCCAAACACATAATTTATTAAAAGATTTCGGAGTCATTTGCCTTTCGTTTTTGATAAACATATTTGGAAAAACAAGAATAAGAAGAATGATTTGGCCAGATAAAAATTTGAAATGATGATGAAAAGACGCAGAAGATAGGAGTTGGAAGACCGAAGGTCTGGATCCGTGTAAATCCATACAATCTTTTTTATCTGTGTTCCAATCATAATTACTTTACAACATAACTTAAGGCACTCATAAATACTCAAGTCACTTCTTTATGAAAGTAAAACTCATCCTCCCTGCTTTATCCGAAGCCGACAGCCCGTTTTGGCGGCCCATAAAATATTCGTTGTTCCCTCCCATTGGACTGGCAACCCTTGCT
>JARGGF010000829.1 GCA_029210905.1 Bacteroidales bacterium
AAAATGACAATGATTGAAATAATAGAATATAAGTTCAGTTTTTGGTGGGCTTATTTTAGTTTTGGGAATTAGGTGAAGTATTAAAACTCTACCCCCCAAAAAAGAAAAAGTCGCTGCAAACCCATGGTTTACAGCGACTAAAAAATTAACCGAGTAGCCCCACCAGGACTCGAACCTGAATCTGAAGTTTAGGAAACTTCCGTTCTATCCCTTGAACTATGGGGCCAAATAAGGGACTAAATATAATACTTTTTTATTTTGTTTCATTGTACCCCTCAACTGAAACCTTCCTGGCGCTGGCCAAAACTATGGGGTAGAACTTACAATTTTCAAATATCGATATACAATTCATCCTATTTGAAAAGCGTGTGCAAAAGTAGTAAGTAATTCAATGATTCGCAAAACTTTCGTTTACATAAAATCAATTTCCTTCTGCGATTTTTTATCTTTTAACATGGAAAAGTTATCCCGCTTGCCACAGCCAAAATAAAAATTGAACCCAAATTGCATTCCAAATGTCTTTGAATTTTTGGGCCAAAAGGCTGCATTAAGGTGGTCTGTGACCAGATAAAACTGCACCGGCCCGGTTTTTATACCTATCCCTAGCCCAATGTTTTTATACTCCCGGTTCATTATAGAATAAGAAAATGTGCCGGTAAACCACTTGGTAGGTTCCAAATTGGCCGAGAGCGTAAAGGCCTGGTGAACCTTTCTGTTGTAGAAATATGTTTTAGCGAGCAGACCAACATTCATAAAATTTGTAAGTTCATAGGTTGCCCCTAAGAAAATATTAGTATTTAGAAAAGTGGTGAATTTTGATTCAGTTTGTGTAAAGCTGAAAAAATCACTGATTGAGTCAACAATGGCCTGGGCTTCATCATAATCAGAATCAGTCCAGACAGAATCCAGATTAAAACCAGAAAATACAAAACTTCCACTTTGCGAAAGGTTTGAGGTATTTGCCCTCCAATTTATAAACCCAAGATCGGTAACGCTTGCATATAACTTAATCTCATCGTTTAATAAGTAGGAGGCTCCCAAATCAATCCCCATACCCACATTTTTTGTTGAAATAATGCTGCCGGCAATATTTGAATCATCAAATTCAAAATCGCTAATATTCCCATTTGCATCATAAATGTAATTTATAGGTCCTGAAACATTTAACTGTAAATCAGTTACAAGTGTCATTTTGTAGGTATCTTCTTCGGTAAAAAGTTTTAGCTCGCCTCTTCGGCTTTCAATGCTTGCATTTCCTGCTAAAAATTTCAGCTTCCCTCCAACAATCAGCCGGTGGGTGATTTGTTTTGAAAAACCCAGGGCAAATTCATTATAATTAATAATATTAGGGCCGAATCCTTTAATTTCCAATGGATTGTCAACTCCAATATAATTTGCATTCCCGTCAGTTATTTTAATTAAATCTTCAGGATAAGCCAATCGGGCTTTGGTTTTATTAGAAATTTCAAAAGTGATGTAAGAATTTCTTACCCAAAAACCAATTCCCAGGATAGGTACCTGTGTGCCCACAAGCAGGTTATTTGAGTTCGCGAGTTTGGATTTAATATTCTGGAAATCAATAACTAAAGAATCTTTGTAAGTTCCGGTTCCAGGATGGATTAAATCGTTAAAATCAAAACCTGTATTGGCCGCATCTACAGAAAAACCACCTATACCAGGCAAGGCAAGAAAACCATTACAGCTATTCTGGTATGCAGGGTTGAGGGATCCTGATTGATGAATACCATCCATAAAATAGAGCGTATTTGACTGTGCTTTAATAATTTGGCTTAATGGGAAGATGGCAAACAATATCAGAATATATATTTTATTTCTCTTTTGCATTTTTCTATTTTTTGTTTGTACTGGTATACAAATAATATTAAAACTTAATTTTTTAACTTCAGGTTAATTAATGCACCTAATTTTAAACCGACATCATAGTTGTCATAAAATTTCACCGTTTCGTTACTTGCATTACCGGCTGTGTTAAATATAATTTTCGGCATTAAATAGCTGGAATTTAGCAGATTACTAAGCCTGTTTTTATCAATTTGTATTTTTATAATTGATTCCGTGGACTGGCTCACTTTTCCGGCAGTGACAATTCCTGAAGCTACCTGTAACAAATTGGTGGAGATAGAATCGAGTATACTGTAATTTTCGTCAACAAAATAAACCTGGGTGCCAATTTCTATAGGAAATCCATTTTGCAAAATCAGGCTAAACTCAAAGGATTCAATCATTGAGGTATCACTACCCAGGTCGTTTCCAAGGTTAAAATCAATAGTGTCGCGCAATAGCAGGTTAGCAATTCTCAGGTCAAGCGGCATTTCAACCTTCATACTCACACTGTCTATTGAACTGGATGGCACATCGTAACTAACAGGAGGCGTAGTAATGGTCTCGAAATCAGCACCAAAAGAAAGATGGTGAGGCAATGCTGAAATTATTTCGTCTATGTTTGAAGTGGTCTTGTCCAATACAATATTAGTAATTGCATAAGCTTCCGGAGCTACAGGTTTGTTTATCTGAATCCAGTCTATAAATGATCCGGTAACAGGTATTCCTGCAGATTCTGGTTCTTCATAATAATAAAAATCAGCAAACTTAAATTGTGCAGGAATGTCCCAATAATTTTTAATAGTGATGGTTACTTTCGGATCAGCCAGGTAAAATTCACCTTCACTGATTAACTTATTAAGTCCCAACTCGAATACCTGAGATGCCAACTTGTAACTGATATCAGGAAGTGTGGCTCCACTATAGGAACCATCAAAATAATCGCTGGCAGGAACCTGGGTAACCTCATATTCAAACTCAAGTCTCAGAAATCCGTCAGGATCAACAATAAGTGCACGGTTCACATCTTCGTTGTTGGGTATTACTTCAGAAAGCGTAATTGATGCATCAACCAATGGAAGTGCAAAACTTGACTTCTGTTCTATATTTGTAGACAAATTGTCTGTAGAAAAATCAAATTGATCCTTACAGGAATTTAC
>JARGGF010000082.1 GCA_029210905.1 Bacteroidales bacterium
AACGACTACAATACAACTGATGATATTTATAACAACTCATTATTCTTAGGAAACGGAATAACAGATCGTCCTGCTCACTTGCATCCAGGTGGAGAAATTGACCCTAATGGGAATTACAGCATTTTTAGTGACTTTTGGGTTGAAAAAGGTAATTATCTGAAATTAAGAAACTTACAACTTGGATATACCTTGCCATCGGATCTATTAAGTAAATATGGAGTTAGTAAATTTAGAGTTTATGTGGCAGGGCAAAACCTACTCACTTTTACCAAATATTCCGGAATAGATCCTGAGACAACAGCTGATGTTAGAAATAATGTGATATCTGGTGGAATGGCTGATTATCTTAACTATTACCCAATCAGAACTTTTACTTTTGGTATTGATTTAAGTTTTTAGTTTTAAAAAAATAAGAATATGAAAAATACTATATTAACAATAATAATATTGCTGGGAGCACTTATATTTTCTTCCTGTAAGGAAGAGTTTCTTGACATCAAGGATGATTCAAAAATCAATAGTTCATCTTTCCCGGCCAGTGTTAGCGATATTGAAAAAGAAATTGGATCTATCTATGGATTTCGCAGCGGAAAAGTATGGCATTTCCCACAGGTTATGGCATCTTTTGGGATGGAGCATTTTATGTTTGATGGAAAATCCGACGGTTCAGGATTCCCTTCAGCCCAAACAAATGGTTTAATGTATAAGGTAAATGAACCTGAGCTTTGGGGCGAAAATCTTTTTAAATGGTCCTACGATAATATTAAAAGAGAAAACTCCGCAATTAGTGACATTCAAAAGTACCAGGCCAATGCACCCGAAATTGAGCAAGAGTATTTGAATGTAATGTTGGGAGAAGCCTATTTAAGCAGAGCAGTAGAATATTATTATCTGGTAGGATTTTACGGAGAAGCAATTGGTGACAATGACAATGCCAAAGGAATGATGTTAGTTGATGAGATAGCTCAAACACGTGAAGAAACATTTACAGGGAGGTCTTCAGTTAAGGCTACCTATGAGTTTATAATTTCAGATTTGAAAAAGGCTATTGAACTAATGGGCGATCATAAATGGCCCAATGGACAAAGAGGAAGATTTACCGGTATAGGTGCAAAAGCTTTATTAGGCAAAGTATATGTTTTCCTGGAAAGATGGTCTGATGCTACTACGACTCTTGCAGAAGTAGTTAATGATCCTGATGTTCAACTAGCTTCTAGTAGTTCATTCAAAGACATGTGGGTTGATGGAAACGAAGCAGAATTTAATGGAGAGTCCTTGCTTGCAATAAACAACACTGGTTCTGTTGGAGATTCCTGGATTGGTGGAAGCAATCAGGGTATAGTCAGGATGTATGGTGCAGCCTACTGGAAAGATGATAAAGTATTCGGAAGTGGGAGCTGGAATATGGGCTATTATCCAGATGCTAATATTGAACGGTTTGGTTATATGCAGGATCATTGGGGAACTCCAATGAATCCAACCTATATAGCTGAAGCAAATGCCTTAAGAAGTGCTGCAATTCCTGCGCATGATCCACGTCTATTCACCTATACATACCAACCCTGGGTCGATCAGATTACAGTAGAAGGTTTTGAATATCCGGTTTCCTACCCAGCAGAGGGAATGATTCAATGGTACGAGCAATTTCAAACATTTGCACTTAGGAAGTTTACTTATACCGACTTTGATGGTAATTTAAATCAGGACAGGGTTAATTCACCTATTATTAGGGTTGCAGATGTATACCTGCTCTATGCTGAAGCTTTGATCGAATCAGGTGGTAGCAGTGCTACTGCACTTGAGTATATCAATAAGGTTCATAGAAGAGCTTATGGTTATGATCCAAACACTGCTTCTGTTGTCGACTATTCAAGTCTTAGTGACGCCACGAAAGCTCCTTCAACTGATGTTGTTTGTTTCAATAATCCACTAAGATACGAAAGATGGGCTGAGTTACAGGGAGAAAGTTGCTGGTGGTTTGATATTAAGCGATGGAGAATGGCACAAGAGGAAAGCAACTATTATGTTTTTACCACAGCTGATGGAACAAAAAGGCCGATAGTGTGGAACGACAGATACTACTCATGGCCAATTCCTGAATCTGAAATTGCTAGTTCAAATGGATTGGTTGAACAAAATACTGGATGGTAGATAATTGAGTATACTGGTAAACCGATAAATAATTATCGGTTTACCTTAAGAATTTAAATAATAATTAATAACGTTCATTCTTTCAAGGTAGCGTTTTTTGCAGATGCATTAAGTTCGCCATATATTTTGACAGACATGCATCTGAAATAAACAAATGTAACACTAATAGTGGCATTCTAATAGTATAGCAATTGGATTCTATGGAGGGAAGTAAAATTATTATGAAGAAAGGAAACACCATTAAATTTAAGATTATTTCAATTTTACTTCCTTTCATATTTTTAACCATAATTGAATTAATTCTGAGGTTGTTTAATTTTGGATATGATACTTCTGTAATCCTTATTGACCATGAATATTCAGATTTCTGCTATCTAAATCAAGATTTATCTAAAAAATATTTTACTTCAGAACAGTTAGCAACTTCCGGCAACAAAGATTTCTTTAAAAGGAATAAGGATACAAACACTTTTAGGATTTTTGTTTTAGGTGGCTCCTCTGCTTTAGGTTTTCCATACAACCACAATGGATCTATTTCAAGAATGATAAAATACAGGCTTGAAAGAAATTATCCGGAAATGAATTTTGATGTAATAAACTGCGCCATGGTAGGTGTAAACTCATATACTGTCCTGGATATTTCAAAAGGCATTGTTGATTATCAGCCTGATGCAATAGTGATATATATGGGACATAATGAATATTATGGAGCATTGGGCGTTGCATCAACTAATAAATTAGGAAGAAACAGAAACATTGTCAAAACAACCATTTATTTGAGAAAATTACGTATTTTTCAGGCTCTTATGAAGTTTAGGGAGTATATTATTAAAAAATTAAACCCCGAGCCTGGTGAATTCAAAAATAGAATGGAAAGGATGGCGGATAAAAATGTGCCTTATAAATCTGAAATATATGAAGCTGGAATAAGACAATTTGATGAAAATTTAAAAGAAATCCTTCAATTATTTAAACAACACAACATCCCTGTTTTTATTGGTAACATTATCAGTAACGAGAAAGACCAGATGCCCTTTGAGAGCCAATTACTGGAGCCACACACAAATGATAAATGGTACAATTTATATACTACTTCACTAGATAATTTTAAAAAAGAAGAAAAAGATGGGGCCTATCAAAATTTATTAGCTGTAAATGAGATTGACAGCACCTATGCCATGGCACAATTTCTTAAAGGTCAATTGGCTTATGAACAAAAAAAATATGCTGAAGCTAAAAGATGCATGACAAACGCTAAAGAACTTGACCTTGTGAGGTTTAGGGCTCCGGAAGAAATAAATAGGTCAATACAGAATGGAGCGGATAAGTATAAAAACTATTTTGTAAACATCAAAGAATTCTTTGAATCTAGATCTCCTAATGGAATAATTGGAAAAGAATTGGTGCTTGAACATCTTCACCCAAACATTGAAGGATACCATTTAATTGCAGAGTGTTTTGTCGAAGCAATCAATAAATCACAACTTATTAAATCAAAATATACTGAACAGTCTAGCACCACTCTTCGTTTTCAATACCCCCTTAGCATAGTTGATAGTATAAGAGGGCAGTATGAAATTTATATGTTAAAAGAAAGTTGGCCATTTTATGAGAAAATTCCTGATTCGGTTACGAGTAAGGGTTCATACATTGAACAAATTGCAGGTGGGTTATCTGTAAAACAATTTACATGGAACCAGGCAATGGCAATGCTCGAAGAGTATTATGTTAAAAACAATGACAAGAAAGGGCAATTGCTTGTAAATGAAGCATTTACTCTTGAATATAATTTTGATCCTCAGTTTTTTATAAAAGCAGCCAGATTGAGTGATGATATCGGGAATTACGAGAGAGCTGCTTTTTACAGTAAAGAAGCATTTTATCTAAGTCCTACATTTGAGAATGCAAAGAGAGCCTTCCTAGCTTATTTAAAGGTTGATGAACCGGATAATTCAATAAAATTTATTGATTTTGCTATTTCGAATAATACGAGCAATTTTGATATGCCTGCATTTAAAAAATCAGTATTGAGAATCATTGATTTAATAAAGACGCTGGACAAGGAGCCAGATAATCTAAATATTTTAAAGGAGATTGCATTGACCTATGAGCTGATTGGAAATCAGGTAGGAACTCAAAAATACACTGAACTAATTAAAAGTAAGGATCCTTACTTTTTAGTTTCTTCAGAACATAAATAGTACCAGAATACATGTGTTTGGTTTATAAAATTAAAGTATTATAAATTAATTATTAGAATTTATCATTTCATAAATAAATGACTCTTAAATATTCAAATATTTCTGTAAAACAAAGTATTGAGACAGCTATCGTTTTTGCAATCATTGCAATACTTTCATATTATATCTGGCAAACCGAGATAGGTATATGGATTGGTTTTGCACTATTGGTGTTAAGTTTAATAATGCCAAAAGTATTAATACCGGTTGCCTGGATTTGGTTGAACTTCTCTAAAATACTGGGAAGTATCAGTTCCAATCTCATCTTAACAGTAATTTTCTTTTTAATTATAACTCCCATAGGAAGTTTAAGGCGGATGTTTTCAAAAGATACATTAAAACTTAAGTGTTTTAAAAAAAATAAATTTTCAGCATATAAAGAAAGAAGTCATGTTTATTCATCGTCAGATATAAAACACCCATTTTAAAATTGACTAGTTAACTTGTTATTAATATTTATTGACATGGAATTTATAAAAGAGTTTTGGATGTTTTTAAAAGCCCGTAAAAAATACTGGCTAATTCCATCTATAGTAATCTTACTGTTTTTTGGAGTTATAATTGTGCTAGCAGGTGGCTCAGCCCTTGCCCCATTTATCTATTCATTATTTTAACAACTATTAATGAACGCAGTTTTAGGCATATCGGCATATTATCATGACAGTGCGGCAGCTCTGCTTATTGATGGCAATATCATTGCCGCAGCGCAGGAAGAGCGGTTCACCCGCATCAAGCATGATGCTTCATTCCCTCATCATGCCATTGAGTATGTGTTACACGAAGGTGGCCTAAAACTGGAAGATCTTGAAGTAATAGTTTTTTATGAAAAACCATTCCTTAAATTTGAAAGGCTGCTCGAAACTTACCATGCTTTTGCACCAAAAGGACTAAAGAGCTTTATATCAGCTATTCCTGTTTGGATAAAGGAAAAGCTTTTTATGAAAAAGATGCTGAAAGACGAATTGTCAGATTTTGGCAAATTATCATGCCCTATATGGTTTCCTGAACACCACCTTTCGCATGCAGCCAGTGCATTTTATCCCTCGCCTTTTGATAAAGCGGCCATTCTTACCATAGATGGAGTAGGAGAGTGGGCTACAAGCACCATTGGACTAGGTTCTGGCAACCAAATAGAAATTTTAAAGGAACTTCATTTCCCTCATTCATTGGGACTGTTGTATTCAGCATTCACCTATTATACAGGTTTTCGTGTTAATAGTGGCGAATACAAACTGATGGGACTGGCTCCCTATGGAGATGAAAAATCACCTCAAACCCAGGAATTCAAAAATAAAATTTTACAATTCCTGGTTGATGTTCGGGAGGACGGCTCAATTATCCTGAATATGGAATATTTTGAGTTTGCAACGGGTTTAAAAATGACTAAAAATAAAAAGTGGGAAGCCCTTTTTGGATTGCCTCCCCGTTTGCCTGAAAGTGAATTATCTCAGGATTATATGAATTTAGCTCTTGCTATTCAGCAAGTTACAGAGGATGTAGTTTTACGGATGGCCAAACATGCAAGTGAGATTACAGACTGTAAAAAACTTGTACTTGCAGGTGGCGTGGCACTTAATTGTGTTGCTAATGGAAAATTGTTAAAATCCGGGTTGTTCGAAGATATCTGGATACAGCCTGCAGCTGGTGATGCCGGTGGTGCATTAGGTGCCGCCCTGGCAGGTTGGTATATTGGAATGAATAAGTCCAGAACTGTCGAAAAAAATGATTCCATGCATGGAGCAATGCTTGGCCCGGAATTCTCCAACAAAGACATAACCAGAACAATAACAAAATATGGGGCAGATTTTGAATTCTATAACGATTTTGAGAATTTGTGCACTCAAACCGCTGACTTACTATCACAAGGTAAAGTTGTAGGATGGTTTCAGGGAAGAATGGAATTTGGGCCTCGTGCTTTGGGCAACCGAAGCATACTTGGCGATGCGCGAAACCCAGACATGCAGAGAAAACTTAACCTGAAAATAAAGTACAGGGAGGGGTTTCGCCCATTTGCTCCTATAGTTACAGAAGATAAAGTATCTGATTATTTTGAGCTTATTAAGTCGTCACCTTACATGCTGATGGTAGCTCCAGTAAAAAAAACACGCTGTATTGTTGATAATGGCCCTGATTCTGATAAAACGATGCTTCAGCGCTTATATCATCTTCGTTCAGATATTCCGGCAGTAACACATATTGATTATTCTGCCAGAATTCAAACTGTTCATTATAAAACTAATACAAGGCTTTATAAGCTTTTAAAAACCTTTGGGGAGAAAAATGGCTATGAGGTTTTGGTAAATACAAGTTTTAATGTCAGGGGCGAGCCAATAGTTTGCACACCCGATGATGCATTTCGTTGTTTTATGTCAACTGAAATGGATTACCTGGTAATGGGCGATTATCTTTTTTCAAAAGAAAAGCAACCAAAGATAGCCGGAATAATAAAAGGCGCTAAAAATTTAGATTAGTTAATTAATTAAAAGGATTAATTCAACAAGATTGATGAATTATCCTGAAAAAAAATATATCGAAACCTTACATGTGTTGATTGATTTTTAAATATCAGCTTAAAGGAAATTCGAAAAAAAAGGAGAAGGTTGAAACTGAATGACAAATATAGAATAGAGCCAGCTATGGCCAAAGGAAAATGAAGTCTGCTGCAAAATTCTTCATTTAATATTTGTTGTAATTAATAGCTAAATATATTCGAATTTGCTGAAACGGCATATAGCCTGTTCAGTTGAAATAATATTACCTTTTTTTTTGTTTATTGAAACAGAGAATAAATTCTAATACACTAATTATCTTGTATTTACAATGAGAATACTAATTATTATATCCATCATATTATCCTGTTCTAATTTTGGGTATGCACAAAAACAAGGCAACCAAAACTCCGATAAAAATCTGGTTGTAATTAAGGTTCAGAATTCTGAATTAAGCATTAATCCAGAGGTAGGAGCACGTATCGTATCTCTTAAGTATTTGGGCAAAGAGCTTCTTTCCAGCCAGGCTGTTCACTCAGAAAATTTTGGTTCTACCCTTTGGACAGATCCCCAAAGTGATTGGGGTTGGCCACCTTATGACACATTGGATGCGCTCCCCTATCAAATTAGGAAAAGGAAAAATGAATGGAATTTTACTTCCAAGAAAGATAAAAGAAGCGGATTCCAGATTTTAAAAAAAATAAAACCCTCACAAAAAGACTCGAGTTTTAATATCACCTATTTTATTAAAAATATTAGTAATTCAAAAAAGTCGGTTGGAGCCTGGGAAGTTACCAGGGTGTTGCCGGGCGGCTTGAGTTTATTCCCATCAGCTCCGGATAGTTCAATAATGGCAGATAGTAATTTGCCCGGGGTAAAAAAAATTGGCCAAATTATCTGGTTTGTCTATGATTTTGAAAAGATAAAATCACATGCAAAGCTTTTCGCAATGGGTAGCGAAGGTTGGATGGCCCACGTGGTTGATGATATCGCTTTTATTAAAACATTCGATGATGTGCCAACACCTGAAATAGTAAATGGGCAAGGGGAGATTGAAATTTATGTTAATGGTGAACGAAAATACACTGAAATTGAAAATCATAGCAGTCATAAAATTTTAAAACCAGGAGAAACACTATCCTATAAGGTAAAGTGGTTGGTTAGAAAACTCCCTTCAAACATAAATAAATTTGAAGGAAGCATTCAATTGGTTGAATTTATTAAATCGCAGCTTTAGAATTTTATAACACGTTTGTATGAGTTAAATATAAGAAAAAGATGAAGAATGGTTTTTAAAATTGAGACAGACCAATGGTCGAAAAAAATAAGGAATGCTATAAAAAATTGCCATAAATAGATAAGCACGGTTATTAATTGGTTAGGTTAAGTTGCTTATGTACCCCGGAGTCTGATAAAGGATTCTTGGGGTACAATTAACAAATCAAAAAATGATAAAAAATTATAATTAGTAAAATAATGAAACGATTTATATTTCTAGCAATCAGTGTTTTGTATTCTTTTTTGATAATTTCTCAAAAAACGGAATTTCCAATAAAACCAAGCGAAAACGGAAGATATCTAATAGAAAAGAACAATAGACCATTTTTCTATCAGGCAGAAACTCCATGGAAAATATTTATAAACCTGAATGAAAAAGAAATGGCAGAATTGATGGACATCAGAATAAACCAGGGGTTTACTGCAATTCAAACCATGGCTCTTACTACCAATACAAATGTGAATGGTGATAAACCATTTAGAAACAATGATTTTTCAAATCCCAATACCAACTATTTTGAACATATCAGAAATGGAATTAAACTGGCTGAAAAGAAAGGGTTGCTGGTTGGGCTCAATGTCGCATGGAAAGGTTGCTGTGGTAGAGATTGGGTAGATATTATTACAGAAAATGGCGTTGATAAATGTCGTGAATATGGCAAATTTCTAGGCAAATTCTTTTCCGAATGCCCTAATCTTTATTGGATACAGGGTGGTGATAATGATCCTAGAGAACAAATTGACCATTATCGCCAAATAGCTCTTGGCATAAGAGAATCAATACCAAACGCATTGCAAACTTATCACGCATCTTCAGGTCATTCCAGCAGCGATGTGGTAAATTATGTAGATAATTCATGGCTTAACTTTAGCTGGACATATACCTATTTTAGAAAAAAACATAATGTGTGGGTTTATCTGTGTGGTTTTGGGGAGCTGCCTGAAGTTTATGAAATGAACCATAATGAATATAGAAAAAGACCAATAAAACCTTTTGTTTTGGGTGAATCTCAATACGAAGGAGAAGATTCCTCATCTTATGCCCCTTTAAGTGGTGCTGAAGTTGTTCGCAGGCAGGCCTACTGGTCAATACTTTCGGGAAGTTGTGGCCACGCCTATGGCAGTTGGTGTTGGAAGGTAAATGATAAATGGCGAAATGTTAAAAATGATTCAGGAGCCAATCAAATGTTACATGTGAAAAATCTATTTGAATCGATAGAATGGTATAAGCTAATACCTGATTTAAATGGCGAAATCATTACCTCAGGTGCTGGAACTTATGGAAATACTGATTATGCAGTAGCTGCTTTTGTGCCAAATGGGAGTTTAATGGTGGTATATCTCCCACCTACCGGTATCAATTCAAGAAAAATAGAAATTGATGTTTCAAAAATAAAAAAGTTGACCAAGGCTCAATGGTATAATCCAATAAATGGCAAATTTATAAATATTCAATTGACAAATGAAATGCTCAAAAACAAGAATACTTATAAGTTCTCTGCGCCTGCTGACAATGGCAGTGGAAGTAATGACTGGATACTTGTTTTAAGGTAAAAAAATAATAAACTGAAAATAAAATGAAAAAACTGTTTGCAGTATTAGTAATACTTAGTGCAATTTCAAGAATAGCCCTTGCCCAAATGAAGGCTCCCGAAGAATGGTTAAACTATGAAACTGTGCTTGAAGTCAAAAATAACCAGCGTAATTATGATTACGATGTTTATTGTATCCGCTCTTCAGCCAGCGCAAATGTTTTTTGGCCTGGAACGAAAGCAGCATTCACTTTTCAACTTCTTAATAATACAAACAGCCCAATTTCAGTTGAAGGGCAAGTAGAAATAATTCAATATGGCTCCAAAGGTAGGGCAAATGATATATGGTTGCCAGAAATGGTGAAAATTGCATCGGTACAAAAAATACCCATAAAAGTGGAAATGGCTGCCAATGGTTTTGTAAATATTAATTTAGAACCAAACCTGCCTGAAACTTTTGGTGGCTACGCCATAGTTGTCGATTTAGGAAAACATGGACGGCGTTTGGCCACAAGTGTGGTACGAACTTTTAAACCAAATCCAAAGGCCATCCAATACCCCAAACAAGCGCTCGATGATATCGGAGCAGATTTTTTAAGCAGTATTGGTGTGCAGGCAATAAGAATGGGAGTTTCATA
>JARGGF010000830.1 GCA_029210905.1 Bacteroidales bacterium
GGAACGCTTACATTTACTTAATCGATTGAGCAGAACTTTTCTCATGAGTGTTAACGAATAATCGCTCAATTTGGGTTCAAGTTAGCTAAAATAAAATCCTTTGCTTTTTCTGGTGTAAAACCAAATTTATCATCCAATACTTCTGCAGGAGCTGAATAACCAAAGTGATCCAAACCGAACACTTTTCCATTAAAACCAACTAATTGTTGCAGAGTTACAGGCAAACCTGCAGTTAAACCTAACTTAGGAACATTTGATGGTATAACAGACTCAATATAAGCAGCGTCCTGATTCAGGAACAGTCCTGAAGAAATTACAGAAACCAAACGAATCTTCACTTTTTTAGATTCCAACACCAATTGTGATGCCCCGTAAAATGTAGCAACTTCAGATCCATTGGCGATTAAAACCACATCAGGTGTTTCCCCTTTATGTGATTCCCAAACTACGTAAGCACCCTTTTTAGCTTGTAATGCTCGTTGGTAAAATGCTCCATCATCGGTAGCCACTTCTTTTACATTTTGTCTGGTAAGTATTAAAGCGGTTGGAGTTGCTTCATTATTTAAGGCCATTTCCCATGCTACAGAAGTTTCAGCAGCACCGGCAGGGCGCAGCGCCAGTAAAGACTGTTTACCACTGTGATTTTTCAATTGTTCCATCAGTCTTAATTGAGCTTCCTGCTCAATTGGCTGGTGGGTTGGTCCATCCTCTCCTACCCTGAATGAATCGTGTGTCCAAATATAAATTACGGGCAATTCCATTAATGCCGACAATCGAAGTGCAGGTTTCATATAATCAGAAAAAACAAAGAAGGTAGCACAGGCTGGAATAATTCCTCCATGGAGTGCCATTCCATTTGCCAAAGCAGCCATGGTAAGTTCAGAAACTCCAGCTTGCAGGAAAGCCCCTGAGAAATCACCTTTTACAAAAGCTTTGTTCTTTTTCAAATAAGCATCTGTTTTATCACTGTTTGATAAATCAGCAGAAGCTACTATCAGGTTTTCAACTTTTCCGGCAAGGTAATCCAATACTTTTGCAGATGCTCCACGAGTAGCAACATTCTCACTTTGAGCAATTTGACTAAAGTCCAATTCTGGCAGTTCCCTGTTGAAAAAGCTATTTAGCTTAGCAGCCAATTCCGGATTTTGCTGCTTCCAGTTTTCAAACGCTGCATTTCTTTTTTGGGCTTCATCAGCTTTTTTCTCCATTGATTTTTGGTAATAATCTTTCACCTCAGTAAAAATCTCAAAAGGCTGTTCTGGATTACCTCCTAAATTGGCAATTGTTTTTTCAATAGAAGCTCCGGCTGCTCCTAAAGGCTGGCCATGAGTTGATACCTTATTTTCGAATGAATTGCCATCAGCATCAACAGCACCCTTACCCATAATTGTTTTGCCAATAATGAGGGTAGGTTTTTCTTTTTCAAATTGCGCATCAGACAATGCTTTACGAATTTCGCCAGCATTACATCCATCAATAGTAACAACTTTCCATCCCCAGGCTTCGTATTTTTTTGCAGTATCTTCGTTGGTTACTTCATTAACAGTAGTTGAAAGTTGTATGTCGTTTGAATCATAGAACATTATCAGGTTGCTTAGGCCCAAAAAACCTGCAATCCGGCCTGCGCCCTGTGATATTTCTTCCTGTATGCCCCCGTCTGAAATGTAAAGATATGTTTTATGGGCCATCCATTCGCCAAAACGCTGAACAAGAAAACGTTCTGCAATGGCTGCACCTACACCCATGGTATGTCCCTGCCCCAAAGGTCCGGATGTATTTTCAACACCACGTTTCACATCTACTTCAGGATGACCAGGTGTTGGGCTTCCCCACTGACGGAATTGAGCTAATTCATCAAATTTATATTTGCCTGTTAAACATAGTACGGAGTATAACATGGGCGACATGTGACCGGGGTCCAGGAAAAATCTGTCCCTTAAAATCCATTCCGGATTATTTGGGTCAAAATTTAAGAACTCATTGTACAGAATATTAATAAAATCTGCACCGCCCATTGCGCCACCGGGATGTCCTGATTTAGCTTTTTCAACCATAGCTGCCGACAAAATTCTAATATTATCAGCCGCTTTATTTGCTATTTCGTCATTCATCATGATACAAGTATGTAAAATTTAATTAATGGAACCCAATTTGTGTTTGAAAGTGCAAAGAAAGAAATAAATTCTAATATTTCACCCGAATTATATTGCCAAAAAGGTGCACTAAAGGGACAAGATTTACTTTTGGAAGCATTTCTAACAAAGTGCTTTGTTAAGTATTTCCTTACAGAAATACAGAGAACTTCCAACGCTGAAAGCTCCTGTAATTAAGGCAATGTGGCATTGTAAGCAAATCCTGCCAGCGTTTTAATACCGTACTAAAACTTAATGTATTTATTGCAGTTGGATGAATTCAACGGTAGATTAAATGTATGTACTCACATAAAGCAGATACATCAATAGTATTGATTCCGATAAAGACTTTACTTTATCAATTCGTTAAAATATTGAATATGCCATCAGATATTATCCTTTGAATTGAATAATATTTGACTTCATCCAATTGAGTATAAAAAGAGGAATTTAAATAATTTTGAACATTCTATGCTTAGCACCTTCCCCTTGCGCACGGACTATTTGTAACAAAAAAGCCCATAAATGCACCAAAAAACACGCTTCGTAAAACGGATTCAAGGGCCATTTTATCCATATGCTGACCTTCGGTAAAATAGATATAGGCAAAGCCGGCAACTGCACCAAGTATAATAAAAATAAGGGATTTTCTGAATTGCTTTGAACTCAGGGTCCTTTTAAACCAGCTACCTTCAGGTTTTATTTCTAATTGCTTGAATTTTATTATTGACATATCTACATATTTATTCCCATCAAGGTCCCACACATCGCAACCTTTTACCTTCGAATAATAAGCTGGCCATTGATTCGGTAGGAACATTTCAGATCTTTTCGAAAGAAGCTGGTTTCCTCCAGGTATTATTTTT
>JARGGF010000831.1 GCA_029210905.1 Bacteroidales bacterium
ATATTCCCCATAGATTTTTTTAGTAAGCGCAGCAGCTTCCAATAAGTCGTTTTCTGCACTTGGGTAATCTTTCATTTGCATGTATAATTCACCGCGGTTATTTAGCGCACTGGCATAATCAGGATGATTTTTACCCACAGAATTTTTAATTGCCAAAATACATTCGGTATAAAGGGTGTCAGACATTCCAAATTGACCGACTGATTTATAAAATCCGGCAATTTTCTTTAATAACCTGGCAAAATCCGGACTATTTTGACCAAAAATTTTCATCCCAGTTTTATAGGCAATGAAATAGGTATCTGCTGCTTGATTAAATTTGCCGGTAAATGCATAAAGTTCACCCAAATTAGTGAGTATAGTAAACTTAATCGAGTTATCAAGTCCCTTTTTATTAATAAGTTCAAGTGCCTCAACATAAAGCGGTTCTGCTTTTTTAAAATTACCCGATTCCTGGTATAATACTGCCAGTCCGTTAAGTGTTAATGCATAATCCGGATGATTTTTACCAATAGTTCTCTCTCTTAATTCTTTCGCCTGCAGATAGATTTTTTCGGCAGTATAAAATTCTCCCTTATTGTAATAGAGTACCGCAAGATTATTGATAAGTGTAGCATACTCGGCAGAATTTTCTTCATCCAGTTTTTTAAATATTTCAATAGCTTCCAGGTAGGTTTTCTCTGATTTTGAGAAGATACCTGCCTCAAAATAAGCCAGACCTAACTGAATGAGCGTAAGCGCATATATCTTATCTTCACCATGTTTTTTGCGGGTATTTTTAACAACCAGCTGATAGTTCTCGATGGCATTGTCATACTTACCAGCAATTTTATACATTCTAGCCAATGCAAGCAGGGAGTTTAAACTTTCAGGAGAAAATTCATCTTTTGCAAATTGCTCTTTAACAACTAGTTGCAGTAATTCAATTGCATTTTCAAAAGCTCCTGATTTTTCATAAATATCAGCTTTGTTTCTGAGCTCAATCAGGTGATTGGCATGCTTTTCGCCATCAGCTCTGATGGTAAGGTTAATAATGGTATCCTGATAAACCAAAGCCTTTTTGAAATCAAGCTTTTTTTCAAACAATTGTCTGAATAGCACATAGGTGTGCAGATATAATGGTTCTGTATTTTTAAGTACTTTTTTTCTGATATTCATAACATCGGTCAGGACTTTCTCTGCCAAATCAAACCGCTCCGTATTCATGTATATATCTGCCAGGTAACATTGTGTTCTGAGGCTGATGGCATGTTCTTTACCAAGCACAGGTTCAATGATTTTAACTACTTTGGCATATGCGTTTTCTGCTTTATCATATTGTTTTTCTGTTAAATAAATATATGCCAGATTATTAAGCACCGAACCAAAATCAACGCCTGTTGAATCAATTTTTGACAAAATTTCAACAGCTTTTTCACCAGATTCAATTGCTATTGCATTTTCATCGGCCTGGAAGTTCTCGTACATGAGCTGATTGTATTCCTGCCAGCTTTGAGAAAAAGCAAAATAAGGCTGGCTAAAAAGTAAAATCCCAGCAAAAATGAATAAGTTCAGTCTAAGTTTTGGCATTTCCATTTATTTTTCAAATTTTTCAAATACAAATCCGGCAAATTCCTCAAGTGAGGGATCTCTGGCTCCTGTAAGCAAAAGAACATCGCCACTTTTTAGCTTCGAAAACACTTTCCCTGGCAAATCCTCTCTGTTTTCAATAAAAAAAGCATTTTTATGAGCTTCTTTTATGTCTTCAATTAAATCATTTGCTGAAATATCTTTGGTGGCCGTGCCTCCTGCATAATAGATCTCAGACATCCAAATCTCATCTTCCTCCCTCAGTGTTTTAACAATTTCACCTACAAACTCGCTTCTAAGAAACCTGGTAGGTTTATAGCCATGCGGCTGAAACCATACAATCAGCTTACTATCAATAAATTGGCAGGCTTGTATCGAAGCTGCCAGCTTTGCCGGGTTATGGGCGTAATCGTCAATGATATAAATTCCCTGTGGCTTGCCAATTAATTGATGCCGACGATAAATTCCTTCATAACTATTTAAAGCCGATGCAGCCGCTTCAATTCCAACTCCCATCTGAAAACAAGCTGCTACAGCTGCTAAAGCATTTTCCATATTGTGCCTTCCCAAACAAGGTATTTCAAAGGGTATTTTATTAATTTTAAAGCTTATGTTGAAACCATTTTTATGAAAATCTGTTGCATTAAAGCCACAATCATGGTCAAGCCCAAAATCAAAACCAGGGTTTTGAGAAAATGGTTTTGTTCTTTGATGTGATTGATTTACAATTACTTTACCCTTAGTATTCCTTTTAAAAATGCCAAAAATCTCCTCAAGTTCATCAAGCTCTTTGTGATCTTTGTCGATATTAAGAATAATCCCAATCTCTGGCTCATATTTAACCAAACTTCCATCCGATTCATCGGCTTCAATTACCAGCCAATCACTTTTTTCAGCAATTGCATTTCCAATCCTTCCTTTTTTTTGCAGGGAGATTAAACCGGCACCTCCAATAAACGAAATTGGCTGCCCTGATTGTTCCATGATGTGATAAATCATGGCCGAAGTTGTTGATTTCCCGGAAGTTCCGGAAACTGCTACCGTCTTTTTTGTTCTACTTATTGCAGCCAATAAATCAGCCCTATGGACGATAGGTATCTTTAACTGGATTGCCTTTTGATATTCCACATTATTATCTTCAACCGCTGTGGAAACAACAATCACTTCAACATTTGAATCAATTCCGGAACCATCTTGATTAAAGGTGGCAATGCCCTCATTATTAAGCTGTTTTTCTCTCTCCCCTTTTTTTGTTTTAGTAAACTGACGATCCGATCCAGACACATTTTTGCCTATTCCCTTTAAATATTGGGCAATGGCGCTCATGCCTGTACCACCTATGCCTATAAAAAAGTAATTGTTATAATTATTGACGTTCATTTTTTTAGTATTGAGTATTAGGGTATTAGTATTGGGGTATTAGATTTT
>JARGGF010000832.1 GCA_029210905.1 Bacteroidales bacterium
TAGACAATCTGAATAAGTTTCTTCTTTTTCAAATCTTCCATTTTATCAAATCTCAACAGCATCATTTCACAAAATCCCAGAATGGAATTAAATGGATTTTTGAGATCATGTGCAATGATTGAAAAAAATTTATCCTTTGTTGCATTTAGTTCTTTTAATTTTTTGTTTTGATTTTTGATTTTTTGCTCAGCAGCTTTTTGCTCTGTTAAATTTTGATTGGTCCCACTTACTCTAACAGCTTTTTTTTCCTTATCGTAAGTTATCAGCGCACGCGATAAAACCGGAACATAATGGCCTTTTTTATGCTGTAACCTGAATTCTACAGCATAACTTTCGTGTTCTTTTATTAGAGCATCTTTAAAAACAGACTCCACCTTACTTCTATCAGATGGGTGCATTAATTTTACCCAAAGGTTTGAGTCAGAAGGAACTTCATTATCTTCATATCCCAACTGTTCCCACCATTGGGGAGAATAAAAAAAGTTGTCGGTAAGAAGATCCCAATCCCATGGAGCATCATTAGATCCCCTAATTACCAGATCTAATCTTGTATTACTTTCTTCAACTTTTATTTTGGCAGCTTCCAGATGCTTATAACTTACGAGTAAAGAATCACTTGTAGTATGTAATTCTTCATTTGCAGCCTTAAGTTCTTCTTCCGAGGCAACAAGTTCATTATAAAGAGACTGTAATTTGTTATAGTGGCGTGCATTATAAATAAGTAAACCAAAAACTGAGGAAATTGAATCAATTAAACCTACATAATCATTGAGATGTTTGGGAAATAAAATATCATCAAGCTCAATATATCCCAGTAATTCATTATTGTAGATGGCGTAGATATTAAATCCTCTACCTGAGGGTAACAGCTGATAGGTTGAATTAGGTATTTCTGTTTTAGTTTGATCTTTAGCAACGGAGTAATAATCTATTTTTTTCGGAGAAAAGAGTATTGTAAATAATTGAAAAATGTTTTCCATTACAGCCTCCTCTGATGTTAAATTGGACAAATCTTTAATTACATCAAAAGCCATTACATAATCAGCATTTTTTTTACTTTGGTTTTTTATTTCTGCCTTAAGGAGTGACTCATTTTGTCTGTATCGCCAATTGGTAATTATTTTATCTATAAAAAACTCAAAATAATCGTTGCCTATTCTATTTATTTTATAATCAAGGCCAACAAATTCTGAGAATTCCTTTAATTCATCCATGAAATTATCATTCACCTCCGTATCTAACACGCATATTTGTTTGGTTGTATCCCGAAAAAACTGCTTGGCATTAGTTTCATTGAACTTCCATCTTTTTTGAACAGTCATTTTCCAATTCTTCAACCAACCGGGTGATGTTATATAATTACCTTCGCCAACCAACTGATTTATAAAACTTTTAGAGGCAATTAACTCTGAGCAAACTGAAGATCCCTGATAATTACAATATGATTTTTCACTATCTTTTATGCAGTATCCAGTGCATATTTGGGGTGATAGAAAAATTATTTTTCCAAATTTGTGCTTAGATTTTTCAAAATGAAGGTTGAACCTTTTAATATCGGATTTGCTTATATTTACACAGGTTGGGTTAAAGTATAGAATTTCTATATCGCTGTTTTTTCCAGAATTAATTATTGACTCTATTTCATTTTTATAATTTGTACAAATTACTAAACCGAGTTTTGATATTTCCATATAAATCACTTTAGCGGGAAAGTCCCCCATTTTTCCACAGCATCGGCAATTGCTAAAAGTATTTTTTCCGGCACCTGAAAGGGTACTTCTCCATGATTATCAGAAATTAATAGTCCTCCACCTTTACCAGCTTTATTAATAATGTTTCTAACGGCCAATTCTGCTTCTCTTTCTGTCCAGCGGCACATTTCAATGCCATTTAGGTTGCCCATGATGGTCATTCTTTTATCGGCTTTTTGTTTTACTTCACCTATATCTTCCTTAGCGCTGGCAATTACTATATTTGTTTTGGTTGCGGCCAGTTCATCAACAACAGCAAGTGTTTTTCCTGATGCAAAATGAGTAGCTGTAGGACCCTTTATTTGCGAAATTGTTCGTTTTGCAACTTCCCAGCCTGTTTGTTTATACATTTCTTTTGTAATAATGGATGGTGAAGAAACTGGATCGAAATAACAGATAGCTGTTGCACCTGCATCAAGTTGTGCATTGGCCCAATTTACGCAAAAAGCTTCATTTACCGACATTAATTTTCTGAATTCAGCCGGATTCCCTATTATTAAATCAAGGTACTTATCAAAGCCCATTTGCATAACAGGCAAAGAAAAAGGCGACATAACTACTCCAATTATTGGGGCTTTATCATTTATTTCATCTTTAATTAATCTGGTTGCTTTCAATACTTTTTGCAATATTTCTGAATTCTCAATTTCAGGTACTGCCAAGGCTTCAATATCTTCTAATTTATTAATTATTGGAGCTCCAGCATTGGGAGGGCCGTCCTCAATAAAGATTGTTTTGCCACCAAAAGCTTCCGTTTCTATTGAAGCATAATGGAAAGTATAAATACAATCGTTTTTATACTTTTTAATCATTTTCAACTGACCTTCAACAACAAATTCAGGTCTTGAAAAATATTCTTTTATTGATATGCCCAGCTCCTTAGCACCATAAAATGAAAAAAGTTGCATTAATGGTACCCTGTCGGGTTCATTATAGCCTAATGTTGTTAACACTCTTTCAAGGGAGGTCATGATATTCAATTTTTAATTTAACCAACTGTTTAATACTTTAATTGCATCGCCCGGATTTTTTCCCATTGCGTCTGCTCCAACCTGATGCCATAATTCTTTATCGAAATTAAAAGGTGACCCACCAACTAAAATTTTGATTTCCAAGTTGAGACTTTTTAATTTGTCGCTTAGCTCCTTTATTTTTAATGCAGAAGGGAGCATTAAAACGGAACTTCCTTTTTGAAGCCCCTTAAAAAATCCATGTAACCCCTTGTATGATTGTCTTTGCTGCTAT
>JARGGF010000833.1 GCA_029210905.1 Bacteroidales bacterium
AAAATCGGCCTCCTATTCCCCAGGAACCTGTTTTTGTTCATGATCTAAAATATGCCGGAATATCAAGACTGGAGAAGTTGGAAGTGCTTCGGTCTGAAATGAAAATGCTGGAGCTTGAATACCTCTTACTTTCCAGTCTGGATGATATTGCATGGCTGTATAATATTAGGGGAAAGGATATTGCATTTATACCGCTGGTTATTTCTTATGCTTTAATTTCACATAAAGAGGCCTATTTTTTTGTTAATCAAAATAAGCTACCCTGGTATGTAGAACAAGAGCTTAAAAACGATGGGGTAATCGCAAAGGAATATAATGAAATTTTTCAGATACTTCAAAAAGTGCCAAAAGGAAAGACCATAGCTACCCAGTATTCCAAAACCAATTATGCGCTTTACAAGGCTATTCCAAAAGAATGCAGGATAGAAGATCATTTGAACATAACCACAAGTCTCAAAGCACGGAAAAATTTTACTGAGATAAAAAATATTAAAGAAACCATGGTAAAAGATGGTGCAGCTATGGTGAAATTCCTTTATTGGCTTAGTAAAACCATTGGTAATAAGAAAATTACAGAGATTTCAGCTTCTGACAAATTGCGGTACTTCAGGTCGGAACAGAAAGGGTTTTTTGATGAAAGTTTTGCTCCCATCTCAGCATATAATGCCCATGCAGCCTTGCCCCACTATAGCGCCACACCTGATACTGATGTTGAGTTAAAACCAGGGGGAATTTATTTAATCGATTCCGGAGGCCAATACTTTGGAGGCACTACTGACATTACACGAACCATTTCATTAGGACAACCTACACAGCAGCAAAAAGATGATTTTACCCTGGCTTTAAGAGGGACTATTGATTTGGCAATGGCCAGATTTCCATATGGGACCAAAGGTTTTCAGTTGGATTGCATCGCGCGCAAACCATTGTGGGACAAGCACATGAACTATGGACATGGAACCGGACACGGGGTTGGATATTTCCTGAATGTTCATGAGGGCCCCCAAACTATTGGCACAAGCGCTTCTGGTGATATAAGTACGGTTTTAACTCCTGGCATGCTCACTTCCGATGAACCTGCTTTTTATCGCGAAGGAAAATATGGATTTCGCACAGAAAATCTTATCCTGGTAGCTGAGGATGAGGAAACTGAATATGGTCGTTTCCTGAAATTTGAAACAGTTACACTTTGTCCTATTGATACAAAGCTGATTAACAAAGATTTAATGGATAAGAAGGAGGTAGATTGGTTAAATAAATATCACCTGGAGGTTTATGAGAAATTAGCTCCGTATTTATCTGAAAATGAAACTAGTTGGTTAAAGAAACAAATATCAGAAATCTAATTTTTTTAAAATGTACAAACCGTTTTTATTCCTGTTTTTATCCATATTTCTTATTGGCCAATCCTCCTGTACCAAAAAACATGATTTAGAAGGTTTTTTAAAGGGCCTTTCAAATGTATCCATTGAAGAAATTGACAGCCTTGAAGGTTACCAGAGCTGTTATAAAATTATGCTTAGGCAAAAAGTAGATCATTTTGGTACTGATACCAGCACTTTTCTGCAAAAGATCTATCTGTCGCATTTTGATGTTTCTAAGCCTACAGTAATTGTTACTGAAGGTTATTCTGCAAATAAAAACTATCTTACAGAATTGGCTAAATTACTGGATGCCAATCAAATAATAGTGGAGCACCGGTATTTTAATGATTCCAGGCCTCAAGAAATTGACTGGAAATACCTTAACATTAAGCAGGCAGCTGAAGATCATCATATAATTACCAGCCTGTTTAAAGAGTTTTATGATGGCAAATGGTTAAGTACTGGTATTAGCAAAGGAGGCCAAACCTGCCTTTATTACAAATATTTTTATCCAAATGATGTGGATGTAACAGTACCGTATGTTGCACCGATTAACTTTTCAAAAGAGGAGCCACGGGTTTTTAATTTTCTTAATACAGTAGGTTCTGATTCTTGCAGACAAAAGGTATTTGAATTTCAAAAATTATTATTAAAACATAGGTCAGAGATAATGCCGCTATTTGAACAATATGCTAAAGATAATGGAATGACCTTTAAAATGGGAACCAAAGCTGCTTTTGAATACTGTGTGTTAGAATTTTCCTTTGCTTTCTGGCAATGGGGTGATTTAAGTTGTAATGAAATTCCCAAATTGGCAGATGATATCAATAGTGTTTTCCAGGCATTTGAAAAAGTTGGTTTTTCATTCTTCTCAGAAGAAGGAACAGAACCTATCCGACCGTTTTATTACCAGGCATTAACTGAAATTGGTTTCTATACCTATGATATTGAGCCCTTTGGCGATCTAATACAGGAGGTAAAAGATCCAAACTTTAATTTTACTTTGCCTGAAGGAGTGGATACAAGTTATAATTATCAAAGTATGAGAGCAGTAAATGATTTTCTTCAAACAAAAGGCAATCATATTATCTTTATTTATGGCGAGTATGATCCCTGGTCTGCCTCAGCAGTTCAATTAATACCTGACCAGACCAATGCTTTGAAAATGGTAAAAGCCGGAGGAAATCATAAAACCAGGATTAAAAGTTTTGACCAGGCTGAAAAAGAAATGATTTATGGAAAGTTGGAGGAGTGGCTGGGTATTAAAATTGAATAATTACCTATTCATACCAGCTTGGTATTAGATTGAATATCAGTGAATAATGTGATTTCAGAAATTATCTTTTCTATAAGATGACATATATCATTATTTAATTTAGTGAAAAAATATTTACTTTGTTAAATAAGTAAACGAGTACCTAAATATTTATAATTATGAAAAAAACTCATTATTTATTTGCAGTATTTTTTTTTCAGCTAATAGTTATTAACCTGTTTGCACAGCAAGTGGAAATCAATGAGGAAAAAAGAGGTGAACAAGAATTTATATTGTCTGCTGAAATTCGCCCGCACTTAGA
Organism: Bacteroidales bacterium; assembly: GCA_029210905.1. Classification (GTDB taxonomy): domain Bacteria; phylum Bacteroidota; class Bacteroidia; order Bacteroidales; family NBLH01; genus NBLH01. The sequence goes on from JARGGF010000833.1 coordinate 2,942, forward strand.
ATATTATCATGGCTACAAACAATTAGCTTCTGTGGATCAAAATCATGGAT
>JARGGF010000834.1 GCA_029210905.1 Bacteroidales bacterium
AACTTAGAGGAACCATCGCGACGTAAGGTAGCAGTTAACAAATATTTGTTATCAAATGAATAAAATATACGACCGAAAAAGGAACTAAGTGAATTGGCACCACTACTTCCAAGGTTTTTTGCAGTAGTGCCATCTCCTGCGCTTAGGTTGGTTGCCCCATTGGTCAAATAACCGGCCCTATATCCATATAAATACTCCCATTCCGATTTTTGGGCTTCTTGTCCAAGCATAACATTAATGCTATGAACATCAAATATCACTTTGTTATAATTCAAAATATTTCTAACACTCCAAAATTTATTATACGATTTTGAGCGTTCACCAATACGCTGTGTGTTTTCAAGGGCACCAAAAGTATACGATGGTGTAAACTTATAGGTGTTATCACTACCATAGTTTAAAGAAACATCGGTTTTAAAAGTCATGCCTTCAATAATAGTAGCCTCAAGATAGGTATTGGCACGAATTCCAATTTTTTCATTACTGTTATCCTTTAACATGGCCAAACCAACCGGGTTACTTTGAACATACAAGTCGGTATCTGGACCATCAAACGAACCTTCTGCATCTCGCACTGCAACATTAGGCGTTTGTGTTAATGCAATCCTTATCAAAGACTCATCAGAAACAGTTGTTTTTTGCTTTGAGTTATGGAAGGCAAAACTAATCCCTGATTTTAGAAAATTGTTGATTTTGGAGTCGAAATTACCTCTTAAATTTAACCTTTCAAAGCCAGAACCGATAGCGATACCATCCTGATCCAGGTATCCTGCACCTAATGCATAGGCAGTATTTTCATTTCCACCACTAACAGACAGGTTATGATTGGTCATCAAAGCTTTTGTAAACAACTCTTCCTGCCAGTCAGTTCCTTCGCCTAATAGATCAGCACGTATAAAATTGTTGTCAGGCATTACTATGCCCAACTCTGTTCTTTTGTTTTTGTGTAGGGCATATTCCCTTAAGTTAAGTAAGCTCAGCTTTTTGGGCATTTCCTGCCATCCGATGTATCCATCATAAGTAATAGTAGCCTTCCCTTCAGCGCCCTTTTTAGTGGTGATGAGAATTACCCCATTTGCAGCCCGTGAGCCATAAATTGCAGTTGCCGATGCATCCTTCAATACATCAACCGAGGCAATATCTGCAGGGTTGATCGAAGAAAGTGCATTGGTATTTCCTGACTCTGTCGATCCATCAATAATCACCCCATCAATCACATAAATAGGCTCATTAGAGCCATTTAAGGAGCTAATACCTCTAATCCGTACCGAAGAACTGCCTCCAGGAGTTCCTGAGTTGGCCATTACCTGAACACCAGCTGCCCTACCCTGTAATGCCTGATCAATTGAGGTGGATACTGTTTGTGAAATGGCTTCGTCAGAAACAGATACTAAAGAACCTGTTAAATCGGTACGTTTCATTGTACCATATCCAACAACAACTACCTCTTCTAGAGCCTTAGCATCTTCTTCTAATACAATATTAATGACTGATTGATTATTTACATCAATAATTTGTGATGTATAGCCAATAAATTTAAATTCCAGCTTACCATTTGATGGAACGTCTATTGAATAAGTTCCTTCCAATGAAGTAATAGTTCCTTTTGTGGTACCTACGATGGAAATATTCACCCCAGGCAATGGACTCCCATTGCTTTCGGTAACAGATCCGGTAACCTGAATGTTCTGCGCAAATAAGCCTATTTGCAAACAAACGAAAAAGAGGAGCACAATTCCCTTTTTCTTAAAAACATCTTTTTTTTCCATAAATTTTGATTTGTTAATGATTAATAAATAGATACAAGCAGGTTAATAATCTTAATTGAGAGTCTGATTCAAATTTCCTATTTGTAGTAATCTATTTTAGTTTGGCTAATTATGAGACTTTAAGTTAAATTTCATTTTTTTAAGTTCAATTAAGTCGTGAATTGGTTTTTTCAGTTCATCAGGAATAGGCCTTTTTGAAAAAGTTTGAAAATAGAGTAAGCAGGCATCGCGCCACCAGATGGCTTCATTTAACTGAATTTTCAATTTCTCATGGATTTCACCATATCTTTCCTTGTCCACCTTCCCTTCCATATTATTCCAAATTTTTTGAAACAGCTCTACTTGCTGAACGCCTTCATCGTATTTATAACACAGTTCATCCCATAATTCCCGGCCATTTAACAATGTATAATCCCAGGGCAGATGGTGAAACCAAAGTAGATACTGCGTTGGGCACAAAGAAGGATCATCAAACATCGATTTTAATGGTTCAGCGTATTGAGTTACCGCATTACTGCCTGAAGTTGACCGATTAGACCCAATACCCACACTATCAGCTTTATGATAATAGGATGGCAACCAATCCGGCCTGGCTCCTTCAACAAAACACCAGGGTTCAGGACCATAATGATGCCCCCAACCCATTAAATGGTGCAACCCAAGCGGAGTCATATAATTCACAATCACTTCTCTTGATTCCATCATTACTCTGGTGATATCCTGAATAAATTCTTTATCATGGATAAAAGTCAGTTTCAGCCACTCTTGGGCTATTTCTTTTGGTGTAAATTGATGGTTCCAGGCAAGGCGTCCGAAGGCATACCAGTTAGCTTGCGCAAAATGATGCCCACACCAGTTGGTATCTTCTCCAATATTAGCTACCCCTGCAATTGCTGTTATAGAGTCATTATAGATTGAACCATCAGTAATTCTTGCAATTTTAGTATTTCTTCCCTTTTTATAAGTATCAGCATCCAGAAATTCTTTGAATAAGGTGCCCAGATAAACAAGATGGTCAGAAAATCCCAGATATTCCTGTGTAATTTGCAGCTCAGGCATCAGGCTTGTCTTTTCCATGCTTCCAAATAGTGGGCTGAAAGGCTCACGTGGCTGAAAATCGACAGGTCCGTTTTTTACCTGGATAATTACATTTTTCCTAAATTGTCCATCTAATGGTTTAAATTCATCATATGCCTGCTTTGCTCTGTC
>JARGGF010000835.1 GCA_029210905.1 Bacteroidales bacterium
AATGTTCAATAAATAAAGAAATCCCGTAAAGGATCAATGAATGCCCCTACGAGATTTTTGCATTATGGAAAGTTAGCCTTTTTTTGTCTCTTTAACCCTTATATCACCTAAAAGCACATCCCAGAATCCAACAGGGATTCCATCAATCTGGGTTTGTTTTCTTTCAACATAAACGGTGATGTCTTTTTTTGTGATGTCCTTGTATACAAGACCTTCTTTTGTTACACCTTCAAATTTTTGATAAATAGTAATTACACCTACATATCTGCCATCAGGCTGTTTAACCAGGTCGCTTACATACTGAATATCGAACCAACTTATTGTTACTTTCTGATAGTTTAACCGGGTTAACCTTTCAAGATATTCTTTTATTGGGTAATAGGCAATTTTTTTCCTGTAAAGTGAAGATACGCCCATCTCACTACCATCCATAAAAAGCTCAAGTGCTCTTCCAATCACCCTGCTTGCCTCGGAATAAGGAGTTTCTTTGTTGCCAAGAATAGAAATATATTTACTTAAATCCCTTACTTTTTCAAGGGCAAGTGAGTCAATAGCAGCTTTTCTTTCAGGGCTTATATCATCCTGTGCCAGAGTTTGTTGAAAAAGACCCAGCATGAAAATAAATGCAAATAAATATTTTAATTGTCTCATGTTTTTATTTTTTAATTATTGTAGTTGCTTCGAAAGCAAATAATAAAGTTTAAAATCCGGCTTATTTAACTTTTTTCAGCTCAAGTGTTTTAATTTTTGTACCGGAAGCATCCCAATGAATTTTCTCAATAACATTAATATTATTCTTGGTATCCTTTAGGTAGTTTAGGTAAGCACGTATTTTCGTTGGTTTATCGTAATCTTTTATATGATCTGATTGACTAATGATAATTAATACATTGGACTGATCTGAGGTAAACATTTCAACAGCTTCATTTATCAAATTGTTTGCTTCATTTTCATTTGGGGCTTTGGCTATTTGATCGAAATAGTTGCGCAATTTGTTTTCTGGTTTTGCAGCTTCTTTGGCTTTTTCTTCCGCAATCCTAATTTCTTCTTTTTCATTGGCTATGCTGTTTTCTACTTCCTTTATTAATGAATTTAATTCTTCATCATTTAAATTCATAGCTTTTATGTCGGCCAGTATTTTTTCTTTTTCTTCAATACTCTTGGTACAATCGTCACTTAATAGTTCTTTAAGCGTAGATTTAGCCTTAACCATTTCTGCATCAACTTTCTCAGTATTTTCTTTTGGGTCTTCAACAACTATCTTTTTTTTCGATTTACAACCGGCAGAACCTGCCAATAAAAATCCTAAGGCAATTATTAGAAAACCATTTTTTATCAGATTTAATGTTTCTTTGTTTCTTCTTGTTTTCATTTTAATAAAGTTTTTAAAATTAAATTTACAGGCAAATAAATATTCCGTCTAAGTTAATTACTTATAAGTAACGAGCAAAATATTATTTTATTCTAAAAGTAAGAAAATCTTCATATGTATCTGGTTAACCTGATTTGAAAAATGTTTACTTTCATTACTTATTCTTTCTGAATGGTAATATGCTGCTATGTCCTTAAATTTTTCTAAGTCGCAGAAATTAAGCACTGCAACAACACATTAAATTAATCCAATGGTCTTTCGGATTTTGATAGGAAAGCAGTCTTATTTAAAATATTATAGATTCATAATCCAATGTCGTTTAGTTAAGCTCATTCCTGAAAATTAACAAAGTCATTAGATTGGTCACTGGTCATTTAATGACTAATGACAAGTGACTTCTGACCAGATTTTAAAAGCACAACTCTTAGCTAAACAGCATTGATTCATAATCTATATTTGAAGTGCAAGATAATAGAAATTATTCATGGTCAAAATTAATACGCAAGCCTATTATCAGTACATCGTCAACCTGCTCAATACTGCCTTTCCAGTCGTTTAGTTTCTCCAAAAGATAATCATGTTGTTTCTTCATGGGAAGGTGACATGATTTAAGCAGAAAATTTCTGAAATTTTTAGTCATTATTTTTTCTCCGGTGTATTCATTAAATTGGTCAATGTAACCATCAGAAAATAAATAGATTATGTCATTTTCCTGTAACTGAATAATGTGGTTCGAAAATGAACCCGTATTTTTATAATAGATGCCTATAGGCATTCTGTTTGCTTTAAATTTAAGCAGCTCATTATTTCGTATAATATACATTGGATTATAGGCTCCGGCAAATTGCATTTCAAGTGTTTTAACGTTGATTGAGCAAAGTGCTATGTCCATTCCATCCTGCGTTTCACCGCGCATTCCCTTTTGTTTTAATGATTTGATGACAGCTTCGCGCATTTCATCCAATATCCGGGCTGCTCCTAAAACATTTTTTTTATTTACAATTTCATCAAGCAGGGTAATTCCAAGCATACTCATAAAAGCACCGGGAACTCCATGTCCTGTACAATCTACTGCTGCAACAATCAGCATGTCGCCCTTTTTGGCAGCCCAGTAATAATCCCCGCTAACAATATCTTTTGGTTGGTAAAGAATAAAATGTTCAGGAAGTATCCTGTTAAGGTATTCTTCTGCAGGGAGCATTGCATCCTGAATACGTTTGGCATACTTAATACTTCCGGTTACATTTTTAGTGTAAACTTCAAGTTCCTTATTTTTTTGGCTTATTTCCGTGGTCCGTTCTTTTACTTTTTCTTCCAGTAAGTGTTTTTCTGAAACCAGCTTTCTTTCCCTTATTTTTATATATACCAATACTAATGATAGCGCAATTATGATAATAATTATCCAGAATATAACTGTTTGCCAGAAGGGTGGCTTTATTTTGAATGAAATTGTAACCGGTTCCTTGTTCCAGATACCAGCGCTATTTTTTGCCATTAATTTAAAGGTGTACTCACCCGAACTAAGCCCGGAATAACTCACCGCTGTTTGTTTTGTTTCAGGTTGCCACGATTGTTGAGCTCCCTGAAGCATAAATTTGTAAAAA
>JARGGF010000836.1 GCA_029210905.1 Bacteroidales bacterium
GATTGAGGAAAAAGAGAAATCAGTTCAGGTGCTCAGAAATTTTGTTAAGAAACCAATTTAGATTAATCAATTTTTCTTAATCGTTGAAGGAGATCTTCAAAATTTCGTTTATCATTTGGCATCACATCAACGGGCACCGGTATTTTAAGAGCTTCGCTTAAATTATAACGCATACAGCGCGAGCGTCCTTTTACACCCCTGGTGCAATATAAATCCATATATATTTCCTGCGCAACTGAACTCACCAGAATTTGGCCCTGAAAAAGTGGGCATTTTTCTGTTTTGGGACATCTTTCTTCCATAATTAAAAACTTTAGTACAAAGATAAAAGTTTCTGACAAAAGTGCTAAAAGTAAAGTATAAAACGATATATCATCAAAAATAAATTTCCAATCGTATTTTTTTTTACTATCTTAGTACAGGACAACTTAAATATTAAAATAGATGCATCTCAACGTTAAATTATTAAATTGGATTTTTATACTTCTTCTAATTTTTGCATGTATTACAATTACTAAGGCGCAAAGTACCGAGCCTGAAAAACCAAAATGGATTGAATTTCATGGTTTTGTTAATTATGAAATGATGTATGACACAAGACAAACAGTAGCTCCCAGAGAAGGAGAAGTTCTACTTTTGCCTAAACCTGTTGATTATGACCGATTTGGAAACGACATCAACGCCCAGGGTAAATTTCAGATGTTCACCTTTCATACACGAATGAAAGCTGACTTAAAAGGCCCTGATGTTGGTAAACTAAAAACCAGCGGTGCTATTGAGTTTGATTTTTTAGGGACAGGAGATGGTAGTGTGAATTTAATTCGTATGCGACATGCATTTTTAAAACTTTCTTCAGATAAATTTGAATGGCTTGCCGGACAGTATTGGCACCCTATGTTTGCCACTGATTGTTTTCCTGATGTAATTTCGTGGGGAGCAGCAGTGCCAGTGCATGTATTGAGCAGAAACCCCCAAATGCGTTTTACTTATAAACCAAATGAAAAGTTTTCTTTATCCGGGACTTTGTTAACTCAGCGGGATTTTTTGAGTTCTGGCCCGAATGGTAATTCGCCGGAATACATGAAAAATGCAAAATTACCTGAAACACAACTTCAGATTATTTTAAAACCTAATGCAAAATTTGTTGCAGGAATAACTGCAGGATATAAAGTAATTGCACCCAGGATAGTAACCGACAGTAATTATGTTAATAAGGAAACGCTTGGGAGCTATAATTTCAATCTCTTTGGAAGGTATATAGGTGAAAAATTAGATTTTAAACTACAGGGACTTTATGGACAAAATCTAAGCAGCTTACTGGTAACCGGAGGATATGCAGTAAGTGAGATAAACCCTGCACTTGATCAGCGGAAATATGTAAACTTACATACTTTTTCGGCCTGGACAGAATTGATTTTTAAGATTAACAAGATAAATATTGCTCTTTTTGCTGGTTACACTAAAAATCTGGGAGCTAAAAAAGATCTTCCCCAGACATATGATATTTATGGTCTTGGTACAAATATAAGTTACTTATATAGAATCTCTCCAAGGATCACTTATACTATAAATAAATTAAAATTATCAGTTGAATTAAATTCCACGGCAGCTTCATATGGAGATTATGATACAGATTTAAGCGTTATTAATGATAATGAAGTGATTAACCACAGATTTTTGTTCAGTACCTCATTATTTTTCTAGAATAAATACTCAAACCCCCTAAAATGAAAAAGATAACTACAAAAATTACATTATTGGCAATTCTTACAGCGTTGATTGTTGGTCTTGCCTCGGGCATTGCCACTACAATCCTTATAAAACAAAAACAGGAACAGGATTTGAGCCAACTTTCTAAATTGCTGAATGATGACTACGATAAATTGATAAAATCAGAAGTTGAAACAGCATTATCCTACTTAAAATATCACGATAAATTTTGTAAACAAAACAATATAAATACAGATTCTGCCAAATTCCTGGCCGCAAATTATCTTCGGGATTTAAGATACGGAGAATCCGGCTATTTTTGGGTAGATGATTCGAAAGGTAATAATATTGTATTATTAGGCAGGGACACTGAAGGTAAAAACAGGTTAGACCTGCAGGATGTAAAAGGCAATTATCTGATCAAAAACATTATTGCTAATGGCCTAAAGGGAGGAGGATTTACAGACTATTGGTTTCCCAAAAAAGAAGGTGGCGAAGCACTCCTTAAGAGGGGCTATAGCCTTTATTTTGAACCTTATGACTGGGTTGTTGGAACCGGAAACTATATTGAAGATATTGATCTCTATTTAAAAGGTCATACAGAAAAGCAAGCTGCAAGTTTTAGGCAAATGCAATTGATCCTTATTTCAATAGTAATAATATTTATTGCCATCTCCATAGCTATTGCGCTTTATATGGGGAGAAAATTATCAAATCCAATTATAAATATTTCGCAAGGGGCAAAAAAAATTGCTGATGGGTATTTAAATACCAGTTTTGAGGTTGACAATACCATAGAATTAGGAGTTTTAGGTTCATCAATGAATACTATGGCAGAAAAACTCAAAGAATTAATTGGCTCAATCAAGCAAAGTGCCAATCAAATTAAAAATGCCAGTAGCCAGATAAGCAGCGGCTCACAGACCATTTCGCAGGGTGCTTCGGAACAAGCTTCTGCTGTTGAACAGATTTCGGCATCTATGGAACAAATGGTGGCGAATATTCACCAAAACTCCGACAATGCAAAAAGCACAGAGGAAATTTCGATTAGTGCTTCGCAGGATATTGATAAAGTGGGCATTAGCTCAAAAAACAGCTTAAATTCAATCAACCAGATAGCCCAGAAAATATCAATTATAAATGATATTTCTTTTCAAACAAACATATTGGCACTTAATGCAGCTGTAGAAGCAGCAAGGGCAGGTGAATTGGGTAAAGGTTTTGCCGTTGTTGCTGCTGAAGTTCGAAAACTGGCTGAGCGGAG
>JARGGF010000837.1 GCA_029210905.1 Bacteroidales bacterium
TCAATTGAAGCTTAAAAAATTACTTGTTAACTTTTAAATGCGATTGCCCTGTCCCTATCATATCAACAAAGGATATGTTATTGGATTTTTGTATACTTGTAAAAACAATAATCAATGAGTTCTTCAATTCACACCCTAAATCTGACTAATGATTTTGCAAAACAATATGATCAGCATGTTTCTTCTGGTCAGTGGGTCGGGCCTGATTTATTTTTTAAGATATTGCAACCTTTTGTTAAAAAGGGAGACAGGTTGCTTGATATCGGTATTGGCACTGGCTTGGCTTCCTTGCCCTTTTATAAGGCAGGATTAAAAATATATGGAATTGATGGCTCTGAAGAGATGCTGAAAATTTGCCATTCGAAAAATATAGCTGAAGCGCTAATTCAAACAGATATTAGTAAATCAGATCTTGAATTTCCTGATGTTCAGTTCGATTTTATCATTTCACATGGTGTATTTCATATGGTTGGTGATATTTCGCACATTATCCAAAAATCAGCCAAACGATTAAAGCCTGAAGGATTTCTTTGCTTTACTGTGATTCCGTATCAGCCTGATAAAGAAAACTAATATACAGAATCGGCAATTCAGGGTATTTATAGTTTTTTAAATAAGGTAATTAATTTAGTGACTTTTCGACATACTAATTTGCACATTAAATACGTTTTAAAATCACATAAACTGCAATTAATTAATCATCAGATCTATTTGGCCTTTAATGATATTCAGGAAAACCGTGAGGTGTATTTTAAATATTATCTTGCTAAAAAAACTAACAATTAGTCCTGATTCTAAAATTTAGGATGATATAAAGCCCCATTTGTTTAAGTTTTTCTGAACATAATTGAAGTTAAGCTTGTTTATTTTATTATACTATGGACAGAATCAAAACCATAATATTAAATCCTTATTACTGGCAACGTCCTGTTGAGATGATATTACTGTACTTTGTATTGCCCCTGTTGCTGGTGTTTGGGATATTACCAATTCCATTAATGATAGGTCTTGTTATAATGGGAGTATCTGTTGTAGCGTTTTTGCAGTTCGATAATACTTTTGACAAAAAAAAATATCTGAACTGGAAAGCCGGCAAAAAGTATTTTGTTAACATGCTGCTTTTTTTCGTGTTGTCGGCGGTGGTTATGGTGGTAACTATCAGGATTGTAGATGGTTCAAAACTATTTATTATTGTCCGTGAAGATCCTTTACGAATTGTAAAGATAGCTGTTTTCTACCCGCTTTTCTCTGTCATACCGCAAGGTCTTGCCTACAGGGTATTGTTTTTTCATAGATATGCTGATCTCTTTTCTTCCAGGTGGATTCGAATAGTAGTAAGTGCTCTGTTTTTTTCATTTGGACATGTTATTTATAAAAGTCCACTGGTAATGGTCCTTACCTTTATTGCTGGTTTTATTTTTGCCTATCGTTATTATCAATCCAAATCATTTTTGTTAAGTGTTGTTGAGCATTCATTTTATGGGGTTTGGCTATTTATTTCAAGTCTGGGTATATATTTTATAAGTAGTATGGTTCAATAAAAATATCCTGCTTCAGAAGTATCTTCAATTGGTTTCTTTCTTAATTTTGTCCCTTACCAGATTATTTGTAAAATGAAAAGTTGTACTCACTTGCCCAAAATAAAGATATATTTTGAGATCATTGTTTTGTACCTTCTTTTCCCGCTTTTATTTTTATGGGATGTTTTTAATTTCCCAATAATGTTATTGCTTTTGCCTGTGGGAATCGGCATTTATTTATTTCTTAAGAGAGACCATAGTTTTGATAATAAGTTATTTATTAATTGGGCAAATGGGAAAAAGTATCTGAAACCTATGCTCGTGCTTTCCCTGATTTCAGCAGGAGTGATGCTTACAATAAGTTGGATGGTAGAGCCCGCAAATGTTTTTATCCTCATAAAAGAGCGGCTTTGGTTGCTGCTCATTATAAGTGTTTTCTATCCGTTATTTTCTGTAGTCCCACAGGCATTGGCCTACCGGGCGTTGTTTTTTCACAGATATGCTTACTTGTTTGGCGGTAAATGGATGCAATTGATAGTAAGTGCACTACTTTTTTCATTTGGACATATTTTATACAAAAACTGGCTGGTACTGCTGCTGACTTTTGTTGGAGGATTGATCTATTCTTATCGTTATTTGCAGTCAAAATCGTTAGCTTTAAATGTTTTAGAGCATTCAATATACGGAGTCTGGTTATTTGCCTCAGGATTGGGCATGTTTTTTATTAGTAGCAGGGTGTAAAATAGAATTTTTCATACATTTGCCATACAAAACAATTAAAAACAAAAAGCTATGTTCGATATTATGGGTAAAATGCAGGAAGCCCAAAAGCAGATGGAAGAAACAAAAAAGCAACTATCCAATGTTTATGTTGATGCCGAGGCAGAAGGTGGGCTGGTAAAAGTAACTTCAGATTGTAATCTTAAAATAACCAATATTGAAATCTCTGAGCAACTATTAAAAACCGATGATAAATCGGAACTCGAAGATTTAGTGATAGTTGCAGTAAATAAAGCTCTTGAAAAAGCCAAAGCCACCCAGGAAGCAGAAATGGCAAAGGTAGCCCAGGGAATGATGCCTAATTTGGGCGGATTGGGTAATTTGTTTGGGAAGTAATTTAGGCGTGAAAGCATTTCCCTGTTCGGCTAAGGTTCAACCTTAGTCGAATGTATCTACGCAGGCTGATGCCTGCATCCCCCTTGGCTGCTCTGTTAAATTTAGAAGGGTCCCTGTGGTCAATTGCATTGATTTTTAATAAACCAGACTAGACTAAATAAAGGTTGAGCCTTTTTTGGATAACATCGGCCTAGACAGCGCCTAAGCCGAACAATATAACAATTAATAAACCGTTTTTTTCACATATCTCAAGCCACTTATACCTAAGTTAAGCGGTTGGAGCACTGCGAACAAGCGCTTTACTTATCCGCCAGGCGGACCGATTTAGAAAATGTTG
>JARGGF010000838.1 GCA_029210905.1 Bacteroidales bacterium
ATCGTCGATTTTGCCTGACTAAATAAGTTTATATTGAACAATGTTACCGCCATTAAAATAAAGATTCTTATTTTCACAGGAATATAATTTAAGTTATAGTCTTATTTGGAATTATCTATAAGTTTAATTTTTTATTGAATTTTACTCGCCTTTATCACCCATACATAATTACTTTTAATTTGTTTGTTTAATAAAGAGGGTATTTCCACGCTAAACCCTTTTTCAAGGTTTTTCCATTTAAGATTTTTGTTTGAGCCCAATAGCTGAACTTTGGCACCTTTGCTTAATTGATGTGATTCAATAGTCATGTTTTCAGGAAGTTTGGTTTCATCCTTTTCAGCCATATAAAAGAAATAAGTTGTTCCATCTTCTTTTTGTGTCATGCAGATGTTTTTTTCTTTATAAGGATATAAGGGCTTACTATCATAAATAGCTTCAGCGTTAATCTTCATCCATTGTGCATATTCACTTAATAATTGGTATGCACCTTCCTGCCATTCTCCTTCAGGAGTAGGGGCAATGTTTAACAATAAATTTCCACCTTTTGCAACAATGTCTACCAATAGCTGTATTCCTTCCCTGCCAGTCATATATTTTGCATCTTTGGTGTGCGACCAACCACCACCTGAAATTATACAGCTTTCCCAAGGATAGGGTAGTGTTTTATCCGGGACCCTGTTTTCCGGGGTAAGGTAGTTTTGATTTTTGCCATGTACTGCCCGGTCAACTACTATCAGATCGGGTTGTTTTTCCCTGGCTTTTTCAACCAACAAATCCATGTTAATATCCTGATTTATAACCCTTCGCTTTAAATATCCAATCGGTTCATTTTTCAATTGTTCGGCGTACCAATTTTCAATATCATTCTTCGATTTTTTCGAAACCCATCCGCCATCCAGCCACAAAATATCTATTTTACCGTAATCGGATAATAACTCCAATATTTGATTATGCGTGAAATCTATAAATTTGTTCCATTTTTCAGGATTTGATTCGGGTTCGTAATTCACATTTCTGTCTCGCGGCGGGTATTTGGGATCCCAATAATATGGTGAATGCCAATCTGGTTTTGAGAAATATGCCCCGGTCCAGAAACCTTCTTTTCTAAAGGCATTAAAAATCTCTTTGGTGATATTTTTTCTTGGATTTATTGAAAAAGGGCATGAAGGATCTGTTACTTTGTAATCGGTGTACTTGGTATCAAACATGCAAAAACCATCATGATGTTTGGTGGTGAAAATTACATATTTCATCCCTGCTTCTTTGGCCGCTTTTGCCCATTTTTCAGGATCGAACCTTATTGGGTTAAATGTGTTTTTAAGTGCCTCATACTCTTTTTTATACGTAGCATAATCATCAGGGTTTGAGCCGGATTTACGCTCACACCACCCATACTCTTCCGGACATAAAGACCATGATTCAACAATTCCCCACTGACTGTATGTTCCCCAGTGCATAAGGAGGCCAAACTTTATATTTTGCCATTGTTTTATTTTTTCAATAACAACAGGGTTTGTTTCAGGAACATAGCGCTCATCTTCATAAATTTGTTGTGAAAATAGGGCCATTTGAATACTAAGCAATGTGATGATTAAGAAGCTGGTTTTCATTTTTTTAATGTTTGTGTGTTGATGCAAGTTACTATTTTTATCGTCTGTAATATCAGTTTATTGGTCATTATTTTACAACTATTTTTTTGCAAATGTTGGAATAGATATTTACCTCTTTTTTGTATCTCTTCAAGCTATATTTGATTAATAAAGTCGTTTAGTTTTTTAACAACACGGTTTTTCCAATTCACTTATGCCTTTGAAACAAACAGCCTCTTGTCTAATAAGTGTTTACAGGGTTTTGTTATGCAACATTAAAGCTCTCATAATATTGTTTAATCAAAATTGGGGAGCGCTGTTATTATAACATGCTCCCCTGTTTCATCTAATTCGAACCGGTAGGTAAGTTTTAGAATTAATTAATGAAAATTTAGTTTACATCCCAGAAAATTTTAACATTCAGGTTGTCATTTGCTTTTACCTTATTGTAGTTTTCCGTGTTATAGGTAATTTCATCCGTAGAATAAGTAAATCTGGATGGTGGTAATTCTGCTATAGCAGAAGAATTATCCACAACAAAATTTAATACAGGCAGATTGGTTCTTCTTATTTCTGACCAACTTTCTAATGGCTCCAGGATACTATAATTAATCCATTTTTGCAATGCCACTAAATTTTGCTTTTGAGCAAGTGTAATTGCATTATCCCATGCCATGTTACTTGCCAAATAGGCTGATATTTCAGTTTCATTGGTATCATCAACGTTGGTTTCTCCATTATCACTGATTGACCTCAGCCAATAATAGTATTCAATTGAATTTTTGATTCCAGTTTCGTATGCAATTTTGGCTGCGGTATTATTATTAGCAATATTCAAATAATAATCAGCTATTAATAATTGGGTTGCAGCTGATGTTATTAAAATTCCGGGTAACATTTTATTTTTACTTATAGTTGAGTAATTATATCTTGCTATAGTATCAATATCGAACATACTGGCTTGTATCCCTTTATCCAACATTGGATCCAAACCTACATATAGAGGAGCTGATAATGCTCCTGGTTGGAACATGGCTCTTAAACGTGGGTCACCATTATTCTGTAATGTATCAATCATCATTTTATTTGCATGATCATTGTCACCCCAACCAATTATGCCATCATATAAATCTGAACTTGCACTGGAACTAAGATCTGTTACTGTAATCAGTATATTATCATCATTGGTTGCACAAACAGGATAAGAATTTGAATTACCTACAATAGAAGTCATTTCACTATTTACCCGGGATTGAAAACTTGCAACCCCAGACACTCTCATTAACATCCTTATTCTTAATGAATTGCAGTATTTTCTCCAAAGATCAATACTTCCATGATTAACGAAATCTTGTGTTTGAAAAATTCCATCAACTCCTTCAG
>JARGGF010000839.1 GCA_029210905.1 Bacteroidales bacterium
CTGTAGTTAAAATGCTGTTTTTAATAATTACTACGTCAGAAATATTGTAAGTTATTAGTTTATTGGTAATTAGTTATTGGTCCTTGGCCATTCTGATTTCTTCCTGAACATACAGAAATGTGTAATGACCAGTTACCAGTTACCAATAACCAATGACCAATTAATTAAACAGTTAATATAATACATTTGAGTTTCTAATCTATTAGCACAAAAGTTGTTACACAAGAAAAATTATTATGGCAGAATACGGCTTCCTCTCAATTTTACCTCCAGTACTGGCAATTATTTTAGCTTTAAAAACCAAACAGGTATATAGTGCTTTAGTTTTTGGGACCTGGTTGGCCTGGCTTATTTTAAATGACTGGAACATTATCGATGGTACCATTGCCACAATTGAAGGTTACGTTAACGTATTTAATTCGCCTGGTAATACCCGGACAATTATGTTTAGCGCACTTGTTGGGGCATTATTGCTTTTTATTCAGTATTCCGGTGGAGTTGAAGGTTTTATGAACGGCATAAGTAAATTAATCAACTTTATTGAGAGCAAAAGAAATATTAAAAGCAGGGTGTTTGTGCAACTATTGGCCCTGGCAACAGGTATGCTGCTTTTTGTAGAAACCAGTATCAGTTCGCTTACAGTTGGTACCTTATACCGTCCGCTTTTTGATAAATTAAAAATTCCCAGGGAAAAGCTTGCCTATATTGCGGATTCGAGCTCTGCACCTTCATCTATTTTAGTGCCTTTTAATGCCTGGGGGGCTTTTATTATGGGGCTTTTAATTACACAGGGGGTTGAAAACCCAATTTCTGTTTTAGCATGGTCCATATTCTATAATTTTTATCCTATCCTGACAATAATTCTGGTTTTTATTGTGATTGTTTCTAAAAAAGATATTGGTTCAATGGCAAAAGCTGAAAGACGTACACGTGAAACCGGTCAATTGCATGGCGAAAATGCACGTCCAATGGTTTCAGATAGCATCACCTCAGTAAAATCAAAAGAAGGAATAAAAATAAGGGCAATAAATATGTATGCACCTTTACTTACCATGGTTTTAATGATGCCTGTTTATCTGTCATTTACAGGCTGGGATGCAGTAAAAGATGTACCTGGATTTTTTAATCATGCCATACGTGCAATTGGTTCTGGTTCTGGTTCTTCTGCAGTGTTATATTCTGTTATTACTTCGCTAATAGTCGCCATGGTACTCTATAGAAGCCAAAAAATAATGAGGACGCAAAAGATGATCCAGCTGATATTAAAAGGCATTAGTGAGTTAATGCCTCTGGCCTTGCTCATGATGCTTGCTTTTTCGTTAAGTGATGTAAGTAATAAATTAGGGACTGGAGTTTATGTTGCCACCCAGACAAAGGAATGGTTATCACCGGCTTTGCTGCCCTTTATTATTTTTATTATTAGCTCATTTATAGCTTTTTCAACTGGTACTTCATGGGGTACTTTTGCAATTATGATGGCCATTTCAATACCAATGGTAAATGCCCACGGTGGCAATATTTTCCTGGTGGTGGCCGCGACTACTGGTGGCGGAGTTTTTGGAGACCACTGTTCGCCTATCTCTGATACCACCATTATATCCTCAATGGCTTCGGCATCGGACCATATTGATCATGTTAAAACGCAATTACCCTATGCTTTGCTTGCCGGAAGTATTACTGCGGTGCTATATTTAATTCTTGGTTATTTAATGTAATTAACATACAATCAGAGGTTTAATTATTTATTAAGCACGAATTTAAACTAAAAAAAATGTCAATAAACAATATTGAAGTTATGCCAATTGATCATATTTTTAAATACATCATGGGCAGCAAAACCAAATCCGTTTCAACGATTAACGGAAAGGAATATCTTTATTTTGGAGGGGCTGGATATTTTCAATTACAATCTCATCCTGAATTGATAGAAGCCGCAGCAGGGGCACTAGTTAAATATGGATTTGCCTGCGGAACCTCGCGTACAATTACTGGTACTACCAATTTATTGCTTGAATTGGAAGAGTCACTGGCCGCTTATTTTGGAACTGAAGCAGCTGCTTATCTACCCTCTGGTTATTTATCAAATATTGCGGGTTTTCAGGCACTTGCGCAACTTGATTTATTTGACATTATATTTATCGACGAAGGCAGTCATTATTGCAATATTGACGGAGCATTATTAAGTGGTAAAACGTTACTGAAGTTTAAACACCTTGATATAAATGACCTAAAAGCCAAGATAGAAGAAAATTCAATAAAGAAAATGAAACCTTTAATAGCCACAGACGGATTGTTCCCAATTTGGGCTGAACTGGCACCTGTTGATGAATATTTAAAACTGGCAGAAATTTACAACGGTGCCGTTTGGGTTGATGATTCTCATTCAGTAGGTATACTTGGTGAGCAGGGCAGGGGTATTTTTGAATATTATGGCCTTTCATCTGACAGGCTTTTTATGGGAGCCACGCTATCAAAAGCATTTGGCGCTTATGGTGGTTTTGTTACGGGTAATGTTTCCTTTATTGATCAGGTACATACCGGTAATGTAATGACAGGATCCAGCTCCCCGCCATCTTCATCGGTTGCAGCAGCGCTAAAAGGACTGGAGATTATAAGAAAGCACCCTGAATTGCGTAAAAAATTGTGGGGAAATGCTGCCTATTTAAAAAATAAGCTTGGTGAATTGGGTATACAAGTGGAAAACAACTACCTGCCCATTGTTACTTTTGCACTGGGCAAAAAAGAAAATATGCAGGAATTACATGCATCGCTGATGGAAAAAGGTATTTATATACAACATGTAAATTATGTAGGAGCAGGCGCCAATGGTGTATTAAGAATCGTGGTAAGTTCAGAACACACCAAAGAACAAATGGATTATTTAGTTGAATCTTTAAAGGGGTTGATTTAATTGAATTTTTAAAATCAACTAAACTACGCTTGCGAGAATGAGAAACTGATACCAAATTATA
>JARGGF010000083.1 GCA_029210905.1 Bacteroidales bacterium
CTCGATATGTTTCATGATGGTATTCTGCCCACATGGAAGCTTTTGGTCTTTTGGAACATAAGTTTTCATAAATCGCTCGAAATCTGCAAGAAATTTATAATCCAGTAGCGAAAGATAAATATCCGAAGCATTGAACTTTGATTTTAGAAATTCTTGGACATATCGCTTTGTTGTATAGTAATTTTTCAAGGTACCCCATTCTAAAGTGTTTTCGTTTACCTTATTATGATAATCGAAAAGTGAAATGAGCGAATGTTCTTTTTCTTCTACTCCACAGAATTTGTTCTTTACCAAATCGGCTGTTATAAGTTTCTTTTTTAATTGTAGTTCCTGGTAACATTGAACCAATTGGCTTCGAACCTGTTCAAGGTAGTTATTTAACATTTTGATTTCATTACTTTTGCCTTTAGCCATTCCTTTGGCATCATTCCAGTTATTGGTCAAGATGTCTCTCTTTAGCGAAACATCTGTTCGTTTTCCATCGACAGTTATTCTGACATAAATTGGGGCTTTTCCATCTTTCCCTTTGTATTTTCTAAGATAAAATACTATTCCGAAGGTGTTTGTTGTTTTCATATTATTTCATTTTAAAGTGAATAGTTTATTTTGATGTTGTTATTTTGATTTTTATTCAAAAAACTGTATCAAAATCCTTTAAAACGAATCAATAAAAATGATTGTATATACCTTTAATACTAACACTTACATTGATTTCTGTGCCCAAATGTATAATTAAAAAATGGGGCACCGAATAGGGCACAATTAGATTGAAATAATATGATTTGAATTGATAGGGGAAAATAAAAAAAGCCCGAAAATCCTAAGATTTAAGAGCTTTTGTAGTGTTATGATTCTCACTAAGTCGGGGTGGCAGGATTCGAACCTGCGACCTCCTGCTCCCAAAGCAGGCGCGCTAACCGGACTACGCTACACCCCGAATATGTATTCTTTATAATTTTAAGAGCCTTCAACCGACCAACCCTAAACGGTAATTAGCCGTTCTTCCCTCTTTTATTTGCGGAGAGAGGGGGATTCGAACCCCCGGTACCCGTTACAGGTACGTCAGTTTAGCAAACTGGTGGTTTCAGCCACTCACCCACCTCTCCTCTAAAAGCGATGCAAAAGTATAAAATAGATTGTCATTACCAAAATTTTATTTGAATATATACAAAAAAATGTATGCTGTAATTATTCTTTCTGCGCCTGTTGTTTAGAAATCAACCTATTAAATCTTTTTTAAATATAGAAGACACAACAAAAGAAAAAGGAGTTTGTTTAATATTTATAGATGGCTATATATTAAATACTCAATTCAGGATAGCCAGATATTCCCTAAATTTTTCAGCTTCATTTTTCCATCAGTTTAAATCGGTCTCAATTGAGCATCAAAAAATAGTTTTGCGATTTGTTGATTTAATCAATTAAATTAAAACTTTTACCATATTATTTTAATTACTAATCTTTTTTGACTATATTTAAGCGCATTTTACTTAAACCTAACTCACTAAAAAAACGATCAACGCCTTATTAATTAAATACTTAAAGGCTGAAATCAATTAACCAATAAACATGCGTCAACTAAAAATAACCAAACAAGTAACTAACCGGGAAGCTGCATCTCTCGACAAATACCTTCAGGAAATAGGTAAGATTGACCTACTTTCTGCCGAGGAAGAGGTTGAACTTGCCCGAAAAATTAAACAAGATGATTACCATGCCTTAAATAAATTGATTAGGGCCAACTTACGTTTTGTTGTTTCAGTTTCAAAACAATATCAAAACCAGGGGCTTACATTGCCCGATTTAATTAATGAAGGCAACATTGGCCTCATAAAAGCAGCTAAACGATTTGATGAAACCAAAGGATTTAAATTTATTTCTTATGCAGTTTGGTGGATCCGCCAATCAATATTGCAAGCTTTAGCTGAACAGGCCAGAATAGTTAGGTTGCCACTTAATAAGATTGGCTCTATCAATAAAATTAACCAGGCATTTTCAAAATTAGAACAGGAATTTGAAAGAACCCCTACTCCGGAAGAAATTGCCAAAGAGCTTGATATTGAAGCTATTGACATTAAACAAATTATGAACAATACCGGGCACCATGTTTCTATGGATGCGCCCATCAGTCAGGACGAAGACAATAATTTATATGACATTATGTTAAGTAAAGACAGTCTCAGTCCTGAAAACGATCTTTTAAAAGAATCACTCAATAAAGAAGTAGAACGAATTTTATCAACCCTAACAAACCGCGAGGCAGAAATTATCCGACTTTATTATGGTTTAAATGGTAGAAATGCCCTGACTTTAGAGGAAATAGGCGAAAAATTTGATCTCACCAGGGAACGCGTAAGGCAAATTAAAGGCAAAGTAATTAAAGTCCTAAAATCAAGAAGTAAAATACTAAGATCTTATCTTTAATAAAATAAATTTGAGATTCTATTCAATAATTTGTATATTCAAGTATTAATATTAAAACTAAATTTGGTAAACTTTTCTCCTTGCTTAAGGAAAATTCTTATTAAAAAAAACCCGGTAAAGGGTTAGTACAGAAAATTTTAAAACATTAAACATGGGATTATTTGACAAGCTTAAAGGCGAATTAATTGACATTATTGAATGGCTCGATTCGTCAGACGATACGATGGTTTACCGTTTCGAGAGAAGAGGTAATGAAATAAAAAATGGGGCACAACTAACTGTAAGAGAATCACAGGTAGCCGTTTTTATAAATGAAGGCGAGCTTGCCGATGTTTTCCCTCCAGGAAGATATCAGCTAACTACTCAAAACTTGCCCATTCTTTCTACCTTAAAAGGTTGGATGCATGGTTTTAACAGCCCTTTTAAAGCCGAGGTGTATTTTATTAACACAAAGCGTTTTACAAATCAAAAATGGGGAACACCCAATGTATTTTATATCAGGGATGCAGACTTTGGCAGGGTAAGCCTTAGAGCCTTTGGTACTTATACAATGAAAGTTACCGATCCTGTTAAATTTATTAAAGAAGTTGCTGGCACATCAGGTGAATTTACTACTGATGAAATAAAAAATGAAATGCGAAGCCTTATTATCACCAGGTTTATCGATGCTATTGGTGAAAGTAAACTAGCACTTCTTGACTTCGCTCAAAACTACAAGGACTTATCAGATTTCTGCCAGCAAAAACTAGGTGAAGAATTTACAGAATACGGTTTAGAGATCACCAAATTCCTTATTTCAAGCATCAGCCTGCCTGAAGAATTGCAGAAAAAACTGGATGAAGGCACCGGTATGAATATGCTTGGAGACATGAATAAGTATGCCCAAATGAAAGGCGCTGATGCCATGTCAAATGCTGCAACAAATACCGGTGGCGGCGGTGGTGTTGAAGGTATGATGGGAATGGCCATGATGCAACAAATGATGAACCAGCAAAACCAACAAAACCAGCAAAATCAACAAAAAGGGGTTACCAATCCACCCCCTCCACCTCCTGGTGCTCAATATTTTGTTTCCATTTCTGGTCAACAAGCTGGCCCATTTGATTTGAATACACTTAAACAAATGATAACTCAAAATCAAATCAATAAAGAAACGTTTGTTTGGAAAGAAGGAATGGCCAATTGGCTGGCAGCATCTCAAGTTCCTGAAGTTGCAGCATTGTTTGGATCAGTTCCTCCTCCTCCACCACCTCAATAAACTTTTTTAAATATAATTTATAAGAGATTGCAATCTATGCAATCTCTATTTTTATATCTAAATCTAATATTATAAACCTATGGAAACTGACAAAAAAAGTGGATTTAAGGAAGGTGAGATCATTTGTAATCAATGTGGTGCTAAACTCGTTTTTGCACCTGGCACAAACAGCCTTACTTGCGAGTTTTGTGGGGCAGTTAACGAGATTGAACTTAAAAAAACCATAATTGAAGAAATTGACTATTTATCGTTCATCGCAAACAAAGCAGAAAATGCTGATACTATTGAAGTACACACCATAAAATGCGATACTTGCGGGGCACAAACAACTTTTGATGAAAATGTAACAGCGTCAAATTGTGATTTCTGCGACAGCCCTCTAGTGGCTACAAGGGGCGAAACTTCAAAAATACTTGAGCCCGAATTGATGCTTACATTTAAAGTAAACGAAAAGGAAGGCAAAGACCTTTTTAAAACCTGGATTCGAAAAATTTGGTTTGCTCCAAATGATTTAAAAAAATACGCCTATCAAAAAGACAAGCTGAAAGGAGTATATTTACCCTACTGGACTTACGATTCAAATACTATAACCCATTATAAAGGCCAACGCGGTGATGACTATCAGGTACAGGAAAAATACACCAACGATAAAGGCGAAAGTGCCACAAGAACTGTTACTAAAACTGAGTGGAGCTATAGAAATGGGACGGTCCATAACACTTTTGACGATGTACTGGTGGTGGCAAGCAACTCATTACCAAAAAAATACGTATACAAACTGGAGCCCTGGGACTTGCAGGAGCTAACCGGTTTTGAACAAAAGTATCTGGCAGGTTTTAAAGCTGAAAGCTATGGCGTTACAGTTCAGCAAGGCTTTGAAGAAGCTCAGGAAATAATGCAGGATGATATTGATACTTCAATTCGGCGGGACATAGGTGGTGATCATCAGCGAATAAATTCTAAGAACACTACATATAATGACATTACTTTCAAACACATATTGCTCCCAATTTGGTTAAGTGCCTACCGATACAATAACAAAGTATACCGTTTTATGATTAACGGACGGACTGGCGAAGTTCAAGGCGAACGCCCATACAGCTGGATTAAAATAACACTTGCAAGCTTATTAGCTGCAGCTATTATCGGGTTAATAGTATTCCTTGTTAAGAAATACGGAAACTAACGAAAATAAAAAAAGATTAGTGGTGCAGCTACCACTAATCTTTTTTATCCTAACATTAGTACTATTAGCACTATTCTGCTTGAAGTCGTTTATTGATAGCCAATGTGTCCTCTTCAAATCCTGGCTTACCAAGTAGGGCAAACATGTTTTTCTTGTACCCCTCAACTCCAGGCTGGTCAAATGGATTTACATCAAGCATATAACCGCTTATTCCACAGGCTTTTTCGAAAAAATAAATTAATTGTCCAATATAAAATTCAGAAATTTCGGGAATTTCAATGCGGATATTAGGTACACCTCCATCAATATGTGCTAGTTTAGTTCCAAGCTCCGCCATCTTATTCACGTCATCCACATTCCGTCCTGCCAAAAAATTAAGGCTGTCGAGATCGTGCTCATCTTTAGGTACTTGCACTTTATATTTGGTGTTATTCACAGAAACAACTGTTTCAAAAATATTTCGTAACCCTTCTTGAATGTATTGGCCCATTGAATGCAAATCAGTTGTAAAATTAACACTTGCAGGGAAAATCCCTTTTTCCTCTTTGCCTTCGCTTTCTCCATAAAGTTGCTTCCACCACTCAGCTATAAAATGCAGTTTAGGGTTGTAATTTACCATAATTTCAGTAGTCTTGCCTTTTACATACAGCGCATTACGTGCAGCTGCATATTTTGCAGCAAGATTTTGATCAATGGATACCGAATTATCAGTTTCAGCATACATTTTTTTTGCACCAGCCACCAATTTATTAATATCAAAGCCTGCTACAGCAATTGGTAATAAGCCAACGGGGGTCAATACAGAATAGCGACCTCCAACATCGTCAGGAATTACAAATGTTTTATAACCTTCATTTTCAGACAACTTCCTCAATGCGCCTTTTGATTCATCTGTGATTGCCACAATTCTTTTAGCAGCTTCTGCTTTGCCGAATTGCTGTTCCAGATCGTTTTTTAATAATCTGAAAGCCAATGCAGGTTCAGTTGTAGTGCCCGATTTAGAAATTACAATTATTGCCCATTTTTTATTTTCAAGATATTTTTTTAGCTCAAAAAGATAATCTTCACTAATATTATGTCCTGCATATATTATTTGTGTATTTCCAATGGAGGGTGTGGCATAATCAAAACTTCCTGATAATGAATCAATTACAGCTTTTGCGCCAAGATAAGATCCTCCGATACCAATTACTACAACTATTTCAGCAAGTTTTCTTAAATTATTAGCTGTTTCATTTACATCGGCTAATTGTTTATCTGAAATTTCATTTGGTAAATTGACCCATCCCAGATAATCATTACCTTTTCCAGTTTTTTCATGAAGAGCACTATTGCATACCGGAGCTAAAGCCAAAAAATTATCAATTTCATTCTGGTTTACAAATTTGGCTATGCCTCCTAATTCTAATTTTATGTTTCCCATTCTATTAATTATTATAAATAAAGCACAAAGATAAAGCTTCCATTCAAAAAAAGCGGGAGGGTTAACAAATATTTACCCAGATTAATTCATAAAAGTTTTAAAATGTATTATTTGAAAATTAATAAGTTTAGCCGGAATAATTGACTTCACTAAGGGCTTAATTCATAAGTTTCATGAATTAAGCTAATAATCAAGATGATGCAAGGGCACAGCAAAAAAAAAGGTGATTATTTTTCAATAACCACCTCGAAGAATTAAATCATTTAAGTTGTTAGCAACGCATCAAAACAAAACCTTCAACTTATTAACCAAGAAATCCTACTTAAAAGGTATTTTTTGTTGTAATAGAATATCAAACTGCAATGAAAAAAATCTATCCCCAATCAAAATACTAACTAAAAATCACGAAATCCATTCAACCTCTATTTTGATGAGTTGTTAATAATAAATAGAGTAACAAGTTGTTGATTCCGTTGCGTGACAATATAAAATTTAACTTTTTTTAACAATCAGGAAGAGCTTCAGAAGAGGCCATTTTACCAAAAACAGCCTTTTTAGCAACTAAAGTTTGAAAAACGCCACGCGCTAAAAGAAATCCAAGAATCGCAACCCAGGGTGCATGATTGCCTATTTCATCTTTTGTAAAAAAATAGATTGGAAAAAAAACCAGAACTGAAGAGGCCAGCATAGTATTTCGCATTGCTCTGGAAGCAGTAACGCCAATATATATCCCATCCCAAAGATAAGACGCAAAACTAAGTAATGGTGCTAAGGAAACCCATATAAGAAAAGCCCTGGAGTCCTCAATAATCACCTGATTATCAGTAAATATCAACAATGCATATTGGCCAAAAAAGAAATAAAGAGTTGAAAAAAGAAGACTCATTGCAAAGCCCCAAATGAATACATATTTCACCATTTTTTTTAACAAGCACCGGGTTGCCCTACCAAAATATTTTCCACTTAGGGCTTCAGCCGCCTGAGCAAAACCATCCATAATAAAAGAAAACATCATTAAATATTGCAGCAAAAGTGTATTTACAGCAAGAATTTTATCGCCACTTTTAGCACTCTCAGCCGTAAAAAAAGAAAAAACTGAAATCAGTATTACTGTACGGATAAAAATGTCGCTATTGACTTTAAAAAACTGATATAAGCCAATTCTGTCAAATACCTCTTTGATGTTTATCTGTATAAAATTTTTCTTGTGTTTGTTGCCTATAATTAGCAGGGAAAGAAACAGTCCTGTATATTGCGAAATAACAGTAGCCAATGCAACACCATTGGATTTCATGCCAAAGCCATAAACAAACAGCAAATTTAACAATAAGTTTAATACATTTATTATAATAGCAATATACATAGGTGTTTTTGCGTCCTGCATTCCAATAAGCCAGCCTGTAACAGCAAAGAGTCCAATGGTTGCAGGCGCTGCATAGATACGGATATAAAAATACTCCGAAGCCAGGTTTTCAACCTGGTAGCTTCCTTCAATCAGATGAAAGCCAACTTTTTCAATGGG
The DNA here is from genome assembly GCA_029210905.1 of Bacteroidales bacterium. Taxonomy (GTDB): domain Bacteria; phylum Bacteroidota; class Bacteroidia; order Bacteroidales; family NBLH01; genus NBLH01. Next base: position 7,814 of record JARGGF010000083.1, read on the forward strand.
TACCTGTAATAAAATTAGGAAAATACCGCTTAACAAGGCGATAAACAATGAGCGGAAAAAGAGGTTTCTAACCAAGTTATTACTTCCCTTTCCATAAGCCTGAGCTGTCAGGCCACCGGTGCCCATTCTTAAAAAATTAAAAATCAGGTAGATGAAATTAAAAATCATTCCCCCAAGAGAAATAGCTCCCAAATACAATTCAGAATCAAGATGCCCCATGATGGCTAAATCAGCCATGCCCAACAAAGGAATGGTAATATTACTAATGATATTCGGTATGGCTAATTTTATAATTTGTTTATTCATAGCAGACTAATGTCAGGAAATTCCTTATTTAATCCCTAAATCGCCATGATACTCCAAATTTAAATGCTGTGGTATTTATCGCATACTTATCAACAGCAAAATAGTATTTATTAAGTAAAAACTGATTGTTGATATGCTCAAATTTAAAAGACAATAAAACCGTTTTTATCCGCATATTTAAAAATACGTTTAGAACAGGATAATGCCCGGTATATATTCCATCTGCCTGGTAAAACTGTCCGGTAGCAGGCATGTATCCTTGCGCCTGAAATCTGGAGGTATAGTTTAAATCGTAACCCAGCTGGGCTTCAACACCAATTTTCTCCAACAGATTCAAATCAAAATAAAATGAATGATATATGGCCCAATCAGGCAAGCGGATCACACCATTAAGCTCATTTGCGGCATCAGGCAAAATTTGATAAACAACTTTGTTCCGGGAATAAAAATGGCCAAATTTAAAGTCTTTGTGTAATCTTAACGACATGATATTGAATACTTTATCATATTGTCTGGGTAGTGCCTCATCATCAAAATAAATGTAATTATTAATGATGGCATAGGCAAATTCTGCTTTAGTTCTGATAGCAGGAATATTTAAGCCAACCCTTCCTTCAGTTCGCAATACAGCATAAAAAGATGTGTCCCACTGAAAGTGATTTGAGTAATAATGTTCTTCAAAAATGGAAGGATTAGTATTACTTAAATGCAATTTTAAAAAGAAATCGCTTTTTTGCTTTCCAACTATAATCCCCTTACTTATAAGCAAATCACCACTATAATTATCAGCTTTATTGCTGGTACCAAATATATCAGAGAGATAATAATGAGATTTGGCACTAAAAACGAACATTTTGGTCCTGGCGTCAAGGTTCGCCATTAATCTAAAATTATTATAGGTTGTATTTAACATTAATGAATCAGCATCGCTATAATAGGTTTTTGTACCGTCAATACTAATTGAATCAACTGCCTGATAATTATTGGTATTTACCCATTTCAAATTCTCTAAAGCCCCCCCAACTGTCAAACGCCCGTTAAAATTTGGCCTCTTAATTTCTTTAAAAGTCCAGTATAATGCATTTTCGATTTTCACCAAGCGAATAGAGTCTCGTGTAAAGATTGTATCAATCAAGGGAGGAGTCTTGTAAAAATCAGATTGTGGATCTTCATCCTGAAAAATCCTGTAATTATCTTTATAAGAGAACACATGGTTCAGCCTTACCAGCTCATTAAAAGTTGATTCAGTGGTAGTGTCGTTGATTACAATTTTTTGAGAGTATCCTATCCTATATTCCTGTGAAAGAAAAAAGCTCTTGTCAAAATATATTGATGATGCCGATGGTAAATATGCCTGAGCAAATTCGGGTTCACGAAAAACAGTATCGATAATGCCTCCATTTTCCTGACTTTTAAATTTATTGCGCATAAAAGCAGCATGAAGCGAATATCTCTCACCTGTATAACTCGTAAAAGCATTTAAAGAGTTTTCTGATATCAATGCGTTGGGAAACTCTCCATCAGAAGCTATTAATTTATACTGCATTCCAACATTCCACTTTTTATTTATGTTTTGAGTATACAATGCACTTAATTGGTTTTCATTTCGCTTTTTGGTAGCTGTAGTCCAGGTTATATCAAAGTACGGTTTTTTTGCATGATAGAAAATCTGGTTTTCTTTTGAGAATACATAGGGTTGAAAATTTCTGTCAAAAATAAAATCACTGTTATAGATAGGTGTTTCAGTAAAGAAAACATTAGATTTCCATGCACTTCCCATATTTCCTAACCAGCTATTGCTAACACTAAAACGTTCTATGGGATTGATAACCTGAAAGCCGGTAACCACAGTATCGAATGAGATAGGCTCAATCAAATATCCATCGATTAATTTCCATCCACGCAGGTCATTTTGGGTAGTATCTGTTTGTGCAACAGTAATAACAGAGCTGCAAAATAAAAGAAAAAGTGTTCCTATTATTTTTTTCATTTATAATGTCTTTTCAGTAACTAAACGTATGATTTTATACAGCAGTATTAATATTTAAAAAAATGCAAACAAATCTAGTTAAGTTTAGCACAATTACAAAAAAAAGGCTGCCTATTAAGACAGC
>JARGGF010000840.1 GCA_029210905.1 Bacteroidales bacterium
CACAGCTTCGGAAAGCTGCGTTACAGAAGGGCTATTACATAATAAGTTGTAAACTACCGCCTAAGTAAATAATATAATTTCTTGAATAAATGCAAAACGGAAAATTGCTGATAATTGATGATAACCAAAGTGTTTTAAAAGCATTGAATATTTTCTTACAGTATGAATTTGAAATGGTGCGATGTATATCTAACCCTAACCAAATCTCATATGAATTCCAGAAAACCGGATTTGATGTGGTTTTGCTGGATATGAATTTTACTGCGGGTATAAACACCGGAAATGAAGGTTTTTATTGGCTGAATGAAATTAAAAAAATATCGCATAAAGCTGAAGTTGTGATGTTTACTGCCTATGGAGATGTTGAACAGGCGGTTCGTGCCGTTAAAGAAGGTGCTGCTGATTTTGTACTTAAGCCTTGGGATAACGAGAAAATGACCGTAACTCTTAAAGCGGCATTGCGTTTATCAGAAGCCAAAAAGGAACTTACAGATTTAAAAAACAAACAAATAGGTTTGAAGCAGCAGCTCAATCGCAGGAAAGAAATGATTGTTGGTACATCGGCTGCCATGCATAAAATTATGGAACTAGTTAATAAAATTGCCGAAACCGATGTCAATGTGCTAATTACTGGTGAAAATGGTACCGGTAAAGAGATTATTGCTACGGAAATCCATAGTTTATCGAACCGCAAAGATGAATTGATGGTGACAGTTGATATGGGCTCTATACCTGAAACATTGTTTGAAAGCGAACTTTTTGGTCATAAAAAAGGAGCGTTTACCGATGCCATTGAAGACAGAACCGGGAAATTTGAATTGGCAAACAATGGCAGTTTATTTCTGGATGAGATTGGAAACCTGTCATTTAATATGCAGTCAAAGCTTTTGGTAGCCTTGCAAAACCGACAAATAACACCGGTTGGAAGCACAAAAATTATCCCCATTGATATCCGGTTAATTTCTGCAACCAATTGTCAGATAGATGATTTAGTGGCTTCAGGTAATTTTCGTGAGGATTTATTGTACCGCATAAATACCATTCATATTGAAATTCCACCCTTGCGCGACAGACTTGAAGATATTGATACCCTGGCAGAATTCTTCCTGAAAAAATATGCACAACGTTATAAAAGAGAAAAGCTGACCCTAAACCTATCAATAATTAATAAATTAAAAGAATATCATTGGCCAGGAAACATAAGAGAACTGGAACATTCCATAGAAAAAGCTGTAATCCTTAGCGATGGCATAAAAATTAAACCCGATGATATTCTCTTTAAACCAGCACGAAAAATAAGTAAACAACTTCCGCAAACAATTGAAGAAATGGAAAAGCAAATGATTTTGAATGCTTTGGACAAACAGGATGGAAACTACTCTGCTGCTGCCGAACAATTAGGTATTACCAGACAAACCCTATATAATAAAACCAAAAGGTATGGCATCTAAACATTATTATTTTTATACGCTGAGCGGCATTTTGCTCATTGGTTTTAGTTCATTTTTAGCATCTTATTTTTTTTTCAGGCAAAATAACCTGCTTGTCGGTTCTTTAATTGTTGCGCTGGTTATTATTGAAATTATGGTATTTGTAAACTCAATGAACCAAATTAATAGAAAAATAGCTACGTTTTTTAATGCTGTGCATAACCAGGATACCTCTATCCGTCTGCCGGAGAACGTGGGAAGCAAAGCCATTGCTGATATTTTCGAGGGCATGGTTAAAACACTTCAGGTTTTTCAATCGGTGAAAATGGAAAGTCAGTTTAAAGAAAAGCTGTTTATGGCCATGATTGAACACTCCACCACTGGTTTTATTTCCATTGACGAATATGGCGATTTTGAAATTATGAACGAAACCGCCCGTAAATTGCTTGGGGTTCAATATACTTCGAATATAGATAGGATGAAAAAAATTAGCCCGGAATTATATGAAACCATAATGAGCCTTGAACCTGGGGAATCACGCTCCTGTAGGGTGATACGCCCAAATTTGGTTACCATTGTACAGGTTGCCTCATCAAAACTGATTTATAAGGATAAAAAACTAACGCTAGTTTCATTACTGGATATACAAAAAGAAATAGATGCAAGGGAGCTTGAATCGTGGCAAAAACTGATACGAATAATGAACCACGAAATAATGAATTCTATTGCACCCATTACTTCCGCCTCAAAATCGTTGATGAATATATTTATTAAAAAAACCGGGACTGTAGAAGCAGAACAAATAACCGCGCAAAACATTACTGACGTTACCAATTGCCTTGAAGTGATTGATACTATGAGTAATGGACTAAGCTATTTTGTTGAAAATTACAGAAAGTTGAGCAAAATACCTGAGCCCAGTATTAAAGAAATAAACATCCAAAAATGGGGTGAAAGCTTAGAAAAAATATTGCGCGAATGCATAAACAATACAACCCTATTGGAAGTAAAAACCAATGAATACCTAAAAACCTTCCCCGGCGACGAAAGGCTTTTGAACCAGGTAATTATAAACCTGGTTAAAAATGCAGACGAAGCCCCAAAAGGTGTAGAGAATAAAGATATAAAAGTTACCCTTTCCCCTTCGATAAAGGGCAAAATAGACATTCAGGTCTGGAACAATGGAGCTCCAATTGATAAGGAAAATATGGATAAAATATTTATCCCCTTTTTTTCGACCAAAGAAGATGGCGCTGGAATTGGACTCTATCTTTCAAAACAAATTGTTAATATGCAAAATGGGAGTTTGACAGTTATTTCGGACAAGGATACGGGGACGGTGTTTAATATTTCTATTTGAGCATTAACTTTTGGAAAATAGTTTTAAACTCAGACCTCAGTATTTTTAATGTTCCCGATCAAACAATCGCAAAAATAAATTTTTAAATTTAGGCTCTAAATTTGATTAAATTTAAAAACGATGCCAGAAGGTTTACAATTAATACTAGGTGCCGACGGGCAAAATAATTTCACTGTATACA
>JARGGF010000841.1 GCA_029210905.1 Bacteroidales bacterium
AATCCCAGTTTGTCTCGTATTCATCAGTAGGTTTGTGATAATTATTGCGCAACCATTCTAGCTCTTTTTTGGCCATCCAATCTCTTCCTTTTTCAAAATGGTCACAGTTTCCACGAACAAAAAGTGAAGGAACGCCGGCCTTTGCAAAACTAAAATGGTCTGACCTAAAATACATTCCTGTATGCGAATTAGGATCAGGTAATATATACCTTCCTTGCTTTATAGCAGCCTCAGCTGCGTAATCTTCAAGCTCTGACTGACCATAGCCAGTAACCATCACATCCTTCATCCTGCCAAAAGGTAACATCATATCATTGTTAATATTTGCGACAATTTTTGAAAGCTCAAAGCTTGGATGTGCAACATAATATGCAGAGCCTAGCAGTCCACTTTCTTCTGCCGTAGGAGCAAAAAATAAAACTGAGCGTTTTGGTCTTTCCTTTAACTTGGTAAAAGCTTCAGCAATTTCAAACATCCAGGCAAGCGATGTTCCATTATCTACTGCACCATTGTATATGGAATCACCATCCACAGATCGTCCAATTCCCAAGTGATCCCAGTGTGCAGAATATACGATAGCCTCATTAGGGTGTTCTGAACCTTCAAGGTAAGCCATTACATTGGTACTTGTTTTATATTCCAGTTTATTTTTAAGATTTATTGAAATGCTTGTATTCATTGATAGCGCTTTAAAACCAAGACCAGCTGCACTTTTGGTTATAGAAAATTCTAATCCCGCAAACTCAAATAATTTCTTAGCTGCATCCTGGGTAAGCCACCCCTCCATTTTGCATCGCGAAGCATAATTATCGTCAGCCAATAAATACAAATCGGGCACTAAAGCCCCATTTAAAACCACATTCCATGGATAACCAGCACCCAAATCATCATGGATAATTATCACAGCTTCAGCACCTTGCCTGGCAGCTTCTTCATATTTATAGGTCCATCTTCCGTAATAGGTCATGGTTTTACCTTTAAAAAAGGAACTATCTTCCGAATAAAGTCCAGGATCGTTTGACAAAACAACTACTGTTTTTCCTTTCAAATCAAGACCTTTGTAATCATTCCAATTGTATTCAGGTGCAACTATGCCAAATCCGGCAAATATCAATTCAGAATTGTCAATATTTATTTCATCCACCAGCCTTCTGGTTGAGGCAACAAATTCAGATTTATAATCCAGACCAAGTTGATTATTCCCTGATTTAAAAATCAGCTTAGCATCAGGTGTTGTACTCACCTGAACTAAAGGAACTTCCTGAAAATAGCTCCCGTTGTTTCCTGGTTTTAACCCAAATTTTTCAAAAATATCTTTAAGATATTTAACGGTCTTGGTTTCTCCTTCGGTAAAAGGTCTTCTGCCCTGAAATTCATCAGAAGCAAGAACTTTTACATAATTTGTTAAATCAGTAGTATTAATTGAATTTAGGGCCTCTTCAAAATTGGTTTCATGGGTTTTACATTGAAATAAAAACACTGTAATTATCAGTATAGCAGTATTTTGAATGAATATTTTAAATTTCATAACGATAAATTTTAGATTGGTTTTTTTGTCAAATTTGCACATATCCTATTATTCAAAAATGGTACTTTTCCTTGTAAAAAACAAAAAAGGATTCCTGATTCATCAATAAATAAAATACTTTAAAATCAATTTACCCGATTGAATACCATTTTTTGATATAATAGTTATCTTAGCCTCAGTAATAACATTACGATCTGCCAATTTAATGCAGTTTGACAAAAAGATTTTGCTGCTTTTTGTAATTGGTTACTGGCTATTTGCCGTTAAATTATCTTTATATATTGGCCTTCTTAATTTTCTGAAAAATAATGCGCTAAACTGTTTAGGATAGGCTTAAAAAAATAACCTCAATTTTGTAGAAATATGGAAACTATTTACCTTGATTACAATGCCACAACCCCTGTAGATCCTGAAGTGGCAGAAGCTATGCTACCTTATTTGTCAAATTATTTTGGCAACCCCTCAAGTATCCATAAATTTGGTGAAATAACAAAAAAAGCTGTAGAAAAAGCACGAATTCAAGTTGCTGAACTGATTAATTGTAAACCTTCAGAAATTGTTTTTACGAGTGGTGGAACAGAATCAAATAACTTTGCTATTAAAGGCTCTGCTAACTTTTTACAAAAAAAAGGCAGACATATTATCACTTCAGGTATTGAACACCCTGCAGTGACTGAAGTCTGTAAGTATCTTGTAACACTTGGTTTTGAAATCTCATACATCCCTGTAGATCAATATGGTAGCACTTCAATTTCTGAGTTGGAAAAAGCAATTCGCCCAACTACAATTTTAATTACCATCATGCATGCCAATAATGAGATTGGAACCATCCAGCCAATTGAAGAAATAGCACAACTGGCAAAAAAGCATAAAATACGATTTCACACTGATGCTGCCCAATCTATGGGCAAGATAAAAGTGGATGTTCAGGAAATGGGAGTAGATTTGCTCTCCATTGCAGGTCATAAATTGTATGCTCCCAAAGGTGTTGGGGCCATCTATATTAAAGAAGGCACGCTGCTGGAAAAATTTATGCACGGGGCCAACCATGAAAGAAATCTGCGCGCAGGAACAGAAAATGTGCTTGAAATTGTGGGTCTCGGAAAAGCCGCTGAAATAGCAAAGCGTGATTTTAAAAAAAACTATGAACATGTAAAAGAACTGAAGGAAACTCTTTATCAAAACCTGCTAGCAGCTTACCCTGAAACACATTTAAATGGTCACCCGGAAAAATGTCTGCCAAATACTTTAAGCCTCAGTTTTCCAAACATAGAAGCAAATACCTTATTAGCTAAAATGGAGGGAGTTGCTGCCTCGGCTGGTGCTGCATGTCATTCCCAAGGTATTAATCTCTCATCCGTATTAAAAGCCATTGAACTCCCTGAAAAAATTGCCATGGGTACACATTGCCATAAGCAATGCAAAACGCAATTTATT
>JARGGF010000842.1 GCA_029210905.1 Bacteroidales bacterium
AAGATTCCGGATACAAAACTGATATATGTTTTTCCATAATTGGTTTCTTTATGCAAAAATACTGATATTTGGTGATATTATCTATTCACAACATTTGCAAAACGCTACATTCTCCTAAACAAATCCTTAATCATATCTAAAGTAAGCTTCTCTTTCCAGTCAGCACCCAAAGCATGATCCCACATATGGCTTAAAGCAAATGAGATCTCGGCCATTTTGGTAATTTGTTCATCAGTCCAATCCTTTGACATGTTAATAGGCAAATCGATATGATGTTTGCGAATCATTTCCCTGAATTCTTTGACTCCTTCGGGATAATAATCCTCTAATACATTAAATGCTATGCAGTTGGCAATTCCGTGACGGGTGCCAAAAACATATGCCAATCCATAGGAGAGGGCATGGCAAACGCCAACTTCAGAATAGCTCAGACTTAATCCTCCAAAAAGTGATGCAACCATCAGTTTTTCAGCATTTTCAACAGTCTGTCCACTGTCTTCCCCAAGAAACACTTCTCTACAAAGTTGTAATGATGTATCGCCATAAGCTTTGCTAAAGGTATTGTACAAACAACCAGTAGATGATTCTATGCAATGAATGTAACTATCCATTCCTGTGTAAAACCAATGATTTGTCGGCACAGTGAGTGTTAATTCCGGATCTAAAATGATTTGATCAAAAGGTGTAAATTCACATTTTATTCCAAGCTTTTTTTCAGGACCAGTAAGCACTGCCGTAGTAGAACATTCAGCCCCGGTTCCTGATATGGTAGGAACCCCTACATGGTATATACCAGGATTTTTAGCCAGATTAAGTCCTTGATAAAGTGTTGAAGAACCTTCCTGAGTAAACATTACTGCCAGTGCTTTGGCAATATCCATAATGCTTCCTCCTCCAATTCCCACAACACCAGAAGGGAGTCCTTTTGAATTTAAAATTTCATCCCTTAATTGGTCAATTTGTTCTGTTTTTGGTTCGTCTTTGCCAGTAAATATGAATTTAATAATATCATCACTATTCGCAGGGATTCTTTTCTCCAGATATTTTCCTTTAAAGAAATCATCCACCAGAAAAACAAAATACTTCTTATTTTGGGTTCTTTTTGGGGCAATAATTTCGTCTAACTGGTCAAAACTGCCAGTACCGAAGACAATTTTATCGATATTTTTAATGTTTTTGTACACCATCTTAATAATTAGCTATATAAATTAGATTTCAGACTGCAAATTTATCTTTTTTTTTATTATCTGCGAATTGTTTAGATATTGTTAAAGTGGAAAACAAATGCGAATTGGTTTGCATACATTTAATTGTAAGCTATTACTTATTTTAAAGGTTAATCAAATTTGTTTTTTGTTAACCGAAAATGAAGATAATGAACCAAAACGAAGGTGTTCAAAAAGCCGCAAAATATGATAAATGCCACAAATCACAAAGTCACAAAATCCCACAAATCACTGATTCTAAAAAAAGGACATGTAAGGTGAATATTTAGTGTTTTAGAGTTTTGGTGGCTGAAAATTTACTTTTTGAACACCTCGTTTTAATAGACTATTTATTTATTCTATCACTTTTTGAATGGAAGAAATCATTTTTTCAGCCAATTCATCCATGTCTTTTTTTGTCCAGGTGGCCCGTACACCGAGCGATATCAATCTGCCTACAACTTCCTGTGATTTAGGCAATTCCAGGTTGTTGTAATCCTGTGGGGCACCTAAGTGGTGTATTGCCAGAGGAGCAGCGGATCTTAAATTTTTAAAATGATCCCATTGATTGATAAAATGGTACATATTAGTAAACCAATAGTTACATCCAGCTACGCCGGATTTTCCAAATTCGGCCATTACTTTACCAGCCATTTCTGTGCTTGGTAAAAAGAAATTTAAGAAAGTGCCAGAATCTCCTTCTGGATCAGGTACTGGTCTGAATGTTAATCCTTTAACCACTGAAAGTTTTTCTTTCATATATTGTTGGTTTGCCTTTTTGGCATCCCTTATTTTGTTGATTTTACGCATTTGTGCAACACCCACAGCTGCATGTAGCTCACTAATGCGGTAATTAAAACCTAAAACAGGGTGGTTTTCCATTCCCCGGTTATTTCCGATATGATCGTGTCCATGATCCGAAAAACTATCGGCATTTTTATAGGCTTGTTCATCATCAGTGATAAAAAGTCCGCCTTCGCCGCAGGTGGTTATTTTAAAGAAATCGAACGAAAATGCCCCTGTTTTTCCAAACAGTCCCACTGATTTCCCTTTGTAAAAAGCACCCATGGCCTGGCCTGCATCTTCAATCAACACAAGATTTTTTTCTTTGCAAAGCGCGGTAATGGCATCCATATCAGCAGCAGCCCCACACATATGAACCAATAATACCGCTTTGGTTTTTGGGGTAAGTGCTTTTTTAATTCCTTCAACACTAAGGCAAAGGTTTTCATCAATTTCGGCAAAAACCGGCAAACCACCTGCATAGATAACAGCCTCATTACTAGCTATATAGGTGAATGGAGGTACAATGACCTCGTCGCCATGGCCGATTCCGGCTGCCGCTAATGCAGCTGCTACGGCAGTTGAACCACTAGAAACTGCATGGGCATATTTGGCTCCTGTAAATTTCCTTACTTCTGCTTCAAGATCTTTGGCTTTCCAATGTCCCTTGCGCATTTCATCATGATTGTATCGAAATAGTGCTCCTGTTTCAAGAACGTCCATGACTTCTTTACGTTCTTCTGCACCAAAAAATTCCATTCCTGGCATAATATAGAAATTAGATATTAGACAATTAGACAATTAGAACTTAGATATTAGAACTTAGATATTAGATAGTTGTGGTTTAGAAAAGCAATATTTATTAGCTCTGCTATATCTTTTAGTGTAAATTTGTAATTGATTGATTCTTATAAAACTAAATCTATCTTAGAATATACAAATAAACCAATAAACAAATAGACCAATCC
>JARGGF010000843.1 GCA_029210905.1 Bacteroidales bacterium
TCCATTGATTCTCTGCCTTCAACAAATATGACTGATGAAGATATTCGAACCTATTGGTCAGCAAAGAGCGGTAGCAATACTGAATATGCAAGTATAGATCTCAGTGATAAATATGACATATATGCTGTTCAAATAAATTTTACAGAGCATAATACTGAAATTTATGGAAGGCAAAAAGGGCTTTATCATCGGTATATTATTGAGTATTCAAATGATAATTCGAAATGGATTCTGTTAGCTGATAAGTCTCAAAATCAATCAGATAATTCGCACGATTACATCCAATTGAAAAAGAAAATTAATTGCCGGTATTTACGGGTACGAAATATAGAAGTGCCTGGTGGAAATTTTGCTTTAAGCGGATTCAGAGTTTTTGGTATAGGTGATGGAAAAGTTCCAAATGTTCCAAAAAGTATTGAGATAACCAGAAATGGAACAGATAAACGGAAAGTGAAATTATCCTGGCAAAAAGTAGCAAATGCAACAGGATATAATATTTGTTTTGGTTCTGATAAAGACAAATTATATCAAAATTATATTGTTTATCAGGATACTTTGCTCGAAATCAATAGTTTAAATAATAATCAAACTTATTTTTTTACCATTGAATCATTTAATGAGAATGGTGTTTCTTTAAAAAGCAAAGTGATTTCAGTAAACTAAAATTCTTATTAAAACTTAAGATGATGTGCCTCTAATTTTTGACGATTATTTTTTATACCGAAACTCTTGTGCTCTATAAAAAGTTGAAAGGATTTTGACTTTAATGGCAATAAAAAGGGTTAGAATGTTAACATTAACATTCTAACCCTTTTTTATTAACAAATCGCACACCCCATATCTTTCTATCAAGTCTATATTTGTAAGTGATATCAGTGTTTTTTAACCAGGAAAAACTTTAATAATGGACTTAATCAAAAAAACGGTAGCAACCCTCCTGATTCTTCTTAGTTTTATCGCACCCATTCAGGCACAGTTGCAAAATATGGGATTATTAAACGAGCCGATTGACATAAGCAAAGATTTTAGTGATTTTCATAATACCTATTACCTTGTAAATCAGTTATCTGATTTTAATGCAAAAACTGGTAACGGAACAATAAGCTATCAAAGATATGAATTCTCGACACGACTCGCTTTTAATAATATGTTGGGTGTGTTGAAACCTGTTCCAGCTAACGAATTTCCTGGTGCTGAGTATGAAGCTTCACCACAACTTCCTTTTTCTATAGAATTTATTTCACCTAAAACAGTCAGGTTAAGATTGCCCTCTGGTTTAGAATTAAAACAGGATGAATCTTCGCTAATGCTGGTAAACGGAAATGCGCCAAAGGATAATAGTTGGAATTATACTTTTGAAAACAACCAACATGTATATAAAAGTAAGTCCGGTAAGGTAATTATTTCGACAAAACCGTGGAGGGTTGCATTTTACAACGCTGATGGAAAACTTCTTACTGAAACAAATACTCATATTGATAACGCAGAAACTACATATACACCAATTTTACCCTTTTCCTTTGTAAGGAGAGCTTCAGATTATTCCCGAAGTTTTAATGCCGCTTTTAGACTTTCTCCGGATGAAAAAATATTTGGTTGTGGTGAGTCATATACCGGACTGAATAAACGAGGGCAGAAAATTGTTCTGTACACGGATGACTCAAATGGTATCCAGAATGAAACGATGTATAAACCTATTCCCTTTTTCATGAGTAGCAGAGGTTATGGTATGTTTATGCACACATCCAGTCCAATTACCTGCAATTTCGGAAAATATTTTAGCGGTGTTACTTCGCTTATGGTTGGCGATGAATCACTTGACCTGTTCGTATTTCTAGGAGAACCAAAGGATATTCTGGATGAATATACCAATCTTACTGGAAAAGCAGCCATGCCACCACTTTGGTCATTTGGTTTCTGGATGAGCAGGATTACCTATTTTTCTGAGAAAGAAGGTCGAGAAGTTGCCCAAAAACTACGTGACAATGAAATTCCATGCGATGTTATTCATTTTGACACGGGTTGGTTTGAAACCGACTGGCGTTGCGATTACCAATTTTCTCCTTCCAGGTTTAATAATGCTGGAGGAATGATAAAAGATTTAAAAAAACAAGGATTTGAAACCTGTCTTTGGCAGTTGCCTTATTTCGTTCCTAAAAACACCTTATTTCCGGAAATAATAGAAAAGAATTTGTTTGTAAAAAACCCAAAAGGTAATTTACCTTATGAAGATGCAGTGCTCGATTTTTCGAATCCACAAACAGTAGCTTGGTATCAGGAAAAAATAGGCAATTTATTAAAATTAGGCGTTGGTGCCATCAAAGTTGATTTTGGTGAAGCTGCCCCCCATAATGGCTATTATGCTTCAGGCAAATCTGGTTTCTACGAACACAATTTATATCCTTTGAGATATAACAAAGCAGTGGCCGAAATTACACAAAAGCTTAAAGGCGAACAAATTATGTGGGCGCGTAGTGCCTGGGCAGGAAGTCAGCGCTATCCTGTTCATTGGGGAGGTGATCCTGCCAATACCAACACCGCCATGGCCGCATCCTTAAGAGGTGGCTTGTCAATTGGCCTGAGTGGTTTCTCATTCTGGAGCCATGATATTGGTGGTTTTGTTTTAAAAGCTCCCGAAGAAATATACCGCAGATGGACTCCATTTGGTATGTTAACCTCCCATACAAGGAGCCATGGAGCGCCACCAACAGAACCATGGGAATACAGTAAATCTTTCTTAAACGACTTTCGCGAAGCAGATAATATGCGTTACAGACTAATGCCATATATTTATGCCCAGGCAAAAAAATGTACAGAAACAGGATTACCCATGATGCGCGCGTTGTTTATTGAATTTCCCAATGATCCCGGATCCTGGTTGATTGATAATGAATATTTATTTGGATCTGATATCCTGGTGGCTCCTTTATTTGAAGCTGTGACCGAAAGAGATGTT
>JARGGF010000844.1 GCA_029210905.1 Bacteroidales bacterium
TTATCAATCTAATAATAAAATAAAATTCAAATGTCTGTGAACTCAACATTTAGCCAGCGTTTTAGGTATTTTTTCGACAATACGCTTTCCCGGGGTACTATTTCAATAATTAGCTGGTTAGCAGTGCTTTCTTTTATTCTGGTCTTGCTCTTTGCATTAATATATTCACTTTCCGGTCTCCATATGGAAGGCGAAGGCGAAATGGGCTTTTTTGAAGCACTTTGGCAAAGCCTGATGCGGTCGGTTGATCCTGGTACAGTTGCGGGTGATTCAGGATGGACTTTCAGGCTTGTGGGTCTTCTTGTTACTATCGGGGGCATTTTTATATTAAGCACCCTGATTGGTGTTTTATCCTCTGGACTCGATGATAAACTTCAGGAGTTAAGAAAAGGACGTTCTCTGGTAATGGAATCTGGTTTTACTTTAATTTTGGGTTGGTCGCCAAAAATCATACATATAATTGAGCAACTGATTATTGCTAACGAAAACCAGAAGAAACCCAGGATAGTGATTCTGGCTGAAAAAGACAAGGTAGAGATGGAGGATGAAATAAGGGACAATATTCATACGCGCAAAAACACAAAAATTATCTGCCGCACTGGTAATCCATTAAACATTGTGGATCTTCAAATTGTAAACCCCAATGAAGCCAAATCAATTATTGTGCTTTCACCGGCAATTGAAAACTCTGATACACATGTTATTAAGTCAGTTTTGGCCATTACCCATAATCCCAAAAGAAAAACCGGGAAATACCATATTGTAGCTGAAATAAAAGATAAAGTGAATCTGGAAGCTGCACAATTAGTGGGAAAAGATGAAGCATTATTTGTTATCACCCCTGATTTAACTGCCAGAATTACTGCCCAAACTTCAAGGCAAGCCGGATTAAGTATTATTTATATGCAATTGCTGTGCTACGAAGGTGATGAAATGTATTTTAAACAAGAACCTATATTAAATGGTAAGACCTATAAACAAGCAATTTTTGCCTATGATACTTCTGCTGTATTAGGTTTTATGAATAAGGATGGAATGGTTAAAATTAACCCACCAATGAGCACTGTTCTTACTTCTAATGATAAAATCCTGGCTATTTCGGAAGACGATGATACCATAATTTTATCCGGTCTTGAGGATTTTAAAATAAAAAATGAAGTTATTGTTGAAAACAGGCATCAAAGTTCAATTTATAAAGAAAAAAACCTGGTTTTGGGATGGAATCAAAAGGGGAGGACTATTATAAAGGAATTAGATAAATATGTAGGCCCGGGTTCAGAATTACATATTGTTTCTGAAATGGCTGTTGAAGACAAAAAGATATTCGACCTTCAAAGCGTTTTAATTAATCAGAATGTTACTTTCGAAAGTGGTAATATAGCAGATAGTAGCACATTAAGCAGGATTGATGTCACTTCATTCGATAATATTATCATCTTAAGTTATAATCATATCG
This sequence comes from Bacteroidales bacterium, assembly GCA_029210905.1. Classification (GTDB taxonomy): domain Bacteria; phylum Bacteroidota; class Bacteroidia; order Bacteroidales; family NBLH01; genus NBLH01. Next base: position 1,457 of record JARGGF010000844.1, read on the forward strand.
ACCCCCAGGAAGCTGATGCGAAAACACTGATTTCTCTCTTACATATTAGAAATTTTGCGGAGAAAAATAATAAAAAAGTCAATATTGTAAGTGAAATGTTCGATCAGAATAACAGAGAACTTGCGGCAGTTACCAAAGCTGATGATTTTATTATCAGTGACAACCTGATTAGCCGGATGCTTGCTCAACTTTCTGAAACCCGTGACCTAAAGAAAGTTTTCGATGATTTGTTTGATGCCGATGGGTCAGAAATATATCTTAAAAATGTGGAAGAATATGTTAATACAGGTGTTTCTGTGAGTTTTTATACTGTTTTGGAATCGGCCTCAATAAAAAATGAAACAGCCATTGGCTATCGTCAGGTAAAATATGCTCATGATGTAGATAAAAACTACGGAATTTTTATCAATCCTGTTAAAAGTGAACTAATTACGTTTGAAGAAGGGGATAAGGTGATTGTGCTGGCTGAGGATTAAATTCTGTTTGATTTTAAATCAAGAGGATTTTATACTCCTGAACTTGCGTATTATTCCGATAAGGCACTAATTTTCAATTTATTAAAAAACATCCGTTACATCCGCAATTTTAAGTAATTGCGATTTCTGTTTAATGATTATTTTCCTGCCTTGTGTTTCAATAATCTTTTCTTCCTTAAGGTCGTGTAATAATCGCACGAGGGTTTCAACGGCAGTACCGGCCATATTGGCAAAGTCTTCACGGGTGAGTACTATCTGAACTTCTGACTTTTCGTTCAGGTTATCCTTAAATTTTTCTTCAAGTATTAACAAAATAAGTGCAACTCTCTCCCTTACTGTTTTGTGGGTGAATACTGCAATAAAATTGACCAATATTCCAAACTCGTGGCTAAGGTTTTTAACGAGCATTTTCATTAACTCATCATTGTGTTCCAACAATTGAGTTAGTTTTTCCTTTGAAACAAAACCTATTGATGCATCAGTTAAAGCTGAAGCTGAATCAGCGTATCGTTCTTCTCCAAGTAATGCAGCATAGCCAAACAATTCACCTTCGGCGCAAATGTAGATGATTTGTTCATTTCCTCCATTAAGGGTTTTATACTTCTTAACTTTACCTCTTTTTATAAAGTAAATTCCAGCGGGTAAAGTTCCTTCAGTAAATATATTCTGTCCTTTTTTGAATTGTTTAACAATCATTTGAGCCAAAAATGCAGTTTTTACCTTATCTGGCAGACTGGTAAAGCCCAGGCTACTCCTGGTAATAAATCGTTCTGCTACTTTATTCGCTTTGCCTGGCATTTATATAAAAAGAAATTAGAAATTGGTATATTAGAAAAAAGTCATTAGAAATTTAAAACTCGGGTATTTTGAAACCCTGAAGCATTTGAAACCCTAAAACCCTGAAACAATTTGAAACCCTAAAACAATTTGAAACCTTCGAACCTTTCCAAAACACATTTGTCAACTTATATTCCACTGTATATAAATTATATTCATCAAACAAAAGTATTCAAAAAATTGACG
>JARGGF010000845.1 GCA_029210905.1 Bacteroidales bacterium
TTTAACATACCTGAAAGTCCTAATCCACAATGGCTCAAATCTTCTATTTTTAGCTCCATCACACAAGAATATATCATAATAACCTTTCATGGTCTTATTCTTCCATTCATTGCGGTTACCTTTTTGACTTTCATTATCAAACAATGCTTCCTGGTACTGAATTTTTATTTTTGCGCCTTTTCCTCCAGAAATAGTTATTTGAGGGAATCCCATTGTTAGTTGCTTATTGTCAAGTAATATTTCAGCCTTTGTATTTGTCGGGACAGTAAAATTCAATTTTCCAGATGACCTATCAGGATTAAAATATATCCCAGTCATCTGGACAATATCAGGGGTGGGCTCCACAAATTGCTCCATAAATGGTATTGTTCTTTCTTTGAGCAACCAAGGGGTTCCTAGCCAGGTATTTAAGCCACTATGATTTCCTTTACCAATTTCTTTGGCATGCTTCCAATTGTAATCATCAAATTCAATTACATTCCATCCCCAAGGGTGCAAGAAAGCATTTAAACTATCTGTACAACCTGCAATATAACCTCCGCCTGCCTGTGAAGCACTATGCATTATTGGGAAATACGAGTTGTCCTTTATTACCTTCCATGATCTATCAGAGTTGACCATTTGCTCCTTTTTTGTATTTCCTTTTAAAATAAATGCAGTTGTATGTGAGATTTGTCTTGCCCCTTTGAATGGCCCCATGTTCCATACCTTGGCAGCAATTAAGTTTTTCCCGTCTGAAAGATATTTAGCAATGTCAATAGTTTCGTAATTCCAGTTGTTCAAATCTCCCACTGCTGGCCCCCAGCATACTTTTTGACCATTTACATAAAGATTATAACGATTGTCGGCAGAAACATGAAGAACAAATTTATTCGGCTTCTTCTCCAGGGTAAAGGATTTCCTAAAATAATAAACTCCATATTCGTTTCCTTGAATTTCATCCAAAGTAATCCATTCAGCAAAAGTAGTATCCTGTAACTGTTCGGGTTTCGATACAAATGGACTATCCTGGGCACTTAAAAGGTTTCCCGTAAAAATTATCAGAAGTAAAAAAAAATGTTTCATTTTTACGCTATAGTGTGAATTTAGGTCTAATAATATCAATACTGCTAAATATTGCTGAAAGCTCCATGATCTTGGCATATTCGTAAATTTTTATTTTTCATTCAAGATAGCCTTCATCAACAAGTCTTTGTGCACCTAGTGTACAGAATATATATGGAGTGGCGCCAAATACAATATACTCAGACTGTTGCCAAAGAAAGGGGTGATGATCCTTTAACTCCGGAAAATCAGGTTGAATCATTGCCGTGCCGCTATATAATCCACCCGGTATTGATGAATAGTGTTCTCTGTTTATCCCAAAAGCGACCAAAAGTGATTTTGTGCCTACCCCAGAAATCAAAGTATGGTTTGAGCCCGGATGTCGACCATTAATATATTCTATTGCATTAAAAAGTTGTTCAGGCGGAAATAATTCCGGATATTTTTTAATCAAATAATAATGTTTATACGTTCTCCAAAGAATATTCCATCCCAACCCCCAAACCTGCTTATCGAGAATGACACCAAAAGGGTTTTCTGCAAGCTGAATTTTTAATTTGTTACTGTAGGATGATAATTCTTTTTGCCATTTTGCCTGGAATTTTTCATCTTTGATTTGGTCTACAACCCTTGACACAGACCATGCGAGACTTTCAAAATTTTTCATCAGGCTATCTTGATTTGCAATCAGAACATTAAGATAACTTGTATCAGAAGTAGAAATAAAAAGTTCCACCGCAGCATTGGTGCTCTCAACAACTAAATTTGTTGGGGTTCCAACTGATGGGTAAAATTTTGGTTTGCTATTCTGTTCTCTTTGCCAGATGGTCTTCGCTTGCTCTAAACATTTATTAGCCAACGCTTTATCGTATTTTTTTAAAGCCCTATAGGAAGAAGATAAAATGGCTGCTACAAAATATTCTCTGTTGGTATCTTTATTGGTAAAAATCAGCCTATCATCTTTTCGACCTGAATGTGTAGCATTTTTCTGTTCCTCATTGAGTGAAGGAGAAAAAAATAAGTTATCTGTATAACTTCCCCAATCGCCTGCCATTGTATAGGTTTCCCAATTATTGCTAATTACCCCGACCACAGAATGATCCAAGGCAGTGTATTGACCAAGTAAAAAATCAACACCGTGCATCAATTGCTGAATAACATCCCGTTTACCATCTGGTTTGCCAATGAATACCTCTTTTTTAGAAAAGTCAAATTCAGTGTTATCATAAGCCAAATCAAATTCATTTTCAATCATGCTCAAATGGTAAGTCGCCTTACCTGAAGAACCTGTGTTAACATCATCATCTCCGGCATCGTGCCATCCACCCTTGTTAAATCCTGGAATGGTTGATTCAGGAGCAAAAGATGTTTCGGTTTCGTTGGATTGGTAGAATCCATCAAAAAATGGAAGGGGCGCTTTAGCTTGCAGCCCATCATCCAGATGACAGGCATTGTGCCATAAATTGCCTCTATCCTGCACCCGCATATGACACATTTGTACAGGAAGAAAAGTATTGAGCGAAAGCTCCCAATTGTTCTTTTTTAAAGCGCTTTCTGCAATATTAAATGGCCCTGCAACTTCATCTTGATATTGAATATAGTAGGTGCCTTCTTTATTTATTTCTGAAAAATCAAAAGTAGCATATTGATAACGTAAATATTTGCCCCATTCTTTGGGCATTTTTCTTAATACTTCTTTTTTTTCTCCATTTATTTTATAGTTGAAAAGTACTGCTTCCTGCAAATTTTTTGTTCTTTCATCCAGTTCAAGAATGGCTACTTTTCTTTGTTTTTGATGATATCCCATTTGAGAATATTCAATTACAGGGCTTTTCTCCCAATTTTTAAGCTCTTCAGGAGTAAAATCAATCGTTATTTCTTCCCCGGTTAATGGTATTTCAAGCACATA
>JARGGF010000846.1 GCA_029210905.1 Bacteroidales bacterium
TTTCAGTAAATGCAATATTTTTATTATCAAAGGCATTATTAATGGGATAACCTAAATTTACAGGATCATTCCAAATTCCTGCATCTTTATTGAAAGTTGTATAGAAAATATCAAATCCACCAATAGAATTATGGCCTTTAGATGCAAAATATAGTTTATTGCCATCCGGTGAGAGATTTGGATAATTCTCGTCAAATTCTGTGTTTACAGTTTTCCCCATATTTATAGGTGGACCCCAATCACCCTCAGGTAGTTTTAAGGAATAATAAATATCAAAGCCTCCATAACCTTCAGGTCTATCACTGGCAAAATACAAGGTGTCCTTCATTATTGAAATACATGCTCCTTCTTCACGATATGTGGAGTTTATTTTGCTTCCGGGATCTTCGAGCTCGCGGTATAAACCTTTTGTTCGGTAACTCATGTTTATATCTTCAAAACCACTTACCTGATTATAATGCACAAATAAATTTTGTCCCGATGATGATAAGCCAGCTACAAACTCATCATTAATCGTGTTTACGAATTTGCCAGCAAGTTTTGACTTAGACCAATATGAATCATAGGGTCTTTTTTTGCTAACATAAACGTCATAATCCTTGAAACGCTTAGAGCTATAAACCAATAAATTCTCATACACTGAAACATATGGATTTACTTCAGCATACTTAGTGTTTATTTTTGGCCCTAAATTAATTAGTTCAACATTCCCTGGACTGGAGGCCAGACTTAAAGCATTTTCAAATTTATGGAGCTCGTCCTTTCCTACCTTTTTTAATTTTCCATTTTTCTCTTTTTCAATATATTCTGAAATCACATTAATGGCAAGGTCAAATTGTCCGTTGTAGTAATAAGATTGTGCCAACATAAACAACACTTTAAGATCACAATCTTTATCGGCTTCAATGATATATTCCAGGTAAGGTATGGCTCTGCGTTGCTTGCCATTACTTCGCAAATAATCTTCTGCCATGCGGTAACAAGCTTCCAGACTATAACCCCTTTGCTTGATAAACTGAATTCCTTCTTCTTCCTCGTCCTTTACAATGTCTTGAGAATAAGCAGTATAGATGTTTAAAATTAAAGCAGACAGTAGAAATAATATTCTTAATAAAAGCATATAATGTAAAATATTATGTTACTGGCTTAATTTGGAATTTGAAACACAAAAATACAAAAATTGATAGATTCAAAGAATATTTATGTTCATTAATCAAAAAAAATTTAATTTTTCATGATTTTTAATTAAGCAAAAGTATTCGATAATTTCATTTTCGGATGCCCAATTCAAATAATAATATCAATATAAATATTTTCAGACAACACCTTCAAATTTGGGCAAAAAAAACCGGAAAAATTCCGGTTTTTTCAAATAATTAATATTTAAACTAAGCATTTATCATCATTGGCATTAATAGCATCAGTTCATCTTCACTCTCATTATCTTTGTCTACAGGCAAAATTAAACCAGCTCTACTAGGGTCAGATAATTCAACCACTACATTAGAAGCATTTATATTTGAAAGTATCTCTGATAAAAATACAGACTTAAATCCTATTTCCATTTCTTCGCCATCATACTGACAGTTAAGTTTTTCATAAGCCGAAATAGAAAAGTCAATATCCTGGGCTGAAATGGTTAATTGATTTGGCTCCAGTTTCATTTTAATCAAATTGCTCGCCTGATTCGAAAATACTGCTACCCTTTTTATAGTAGTTGCCATAGTCAACCTGTCAATAATCATTTTATTAGGGCTATCTGCAGGAATCACAGCATCATAACTGGGATATTCCCCTTCAACCAAACGACAAATTAATTCATAACCATTTATTGAGAAAAATGCATTGTTCTTATCCGTCTGAAGGGTAATCTCAGTTTCATCAATCGGTAAAATATTTTTTAATAGAGATGCAGGTTTTTTAGGAAGAATAAATTTGGTTTCATCAGCAACTGCAACATCTAACCTTCTATATCTTACCAACTTATGTGAATCGGAAGCAACAAAAGTAATACTGTTGGTCTGTATATCAATAAAAATACCATTCATCACCGGACGAAGTTCATCATCAGCAGTGGCAAAAATAGTCTTACTGATTCCTACAGAAAACATATTGGAACTAAGTTTTAAACTGGTACTGTTTTCGTCCTGAATTTCAGGTAATTGGGGAAAGTCTTCACCATTTTGACCTACGATTGAGAATTTACCGTTCTCGCTTAAGATATCTACTTGTAAAGTATCCATGTCAATCTCAAAAGTAAGAGGTTGCTCAGGGAATTCTTTCAACATACTGGTTAACCTTCGGGCTTCAAGAGCTAATATGCCTTCACCATCAGCATTGTCTAACTCAATTCTGGTTATCATTGTTGTTTCCAAATCAGTGGCAGTAATCACCAACTCTGAACCTTTTAAATTAAATAAAAAGTTATCCAGTATTGGTAATGTGTGTTTGCTACTAATTACTTTGCTTACTGAAGATAAATGGCCTAACAATTCGGTACTAGAAATAACAAATTTCATCTGTCTATTTTTAATTGATTTTATTATTTTTTCGACAACACATTCTATTGATAATCAGGCTATTTCAAAAATGGACAAAGCTTAAAGAAACCTGATTTTTGAAAGAAGTGCATCATTCCTAAAATTTAGTTTTATTATCAAAATTAATTGTGCAAATTAAATAAATTTTATATTCTTTTCATACTCTGTTTTCAATTTTTAAATAATAATTAAACTAAGTATAAGAATTACAGGCATCAAGCTAAATAAAAACTTATTAACAAAAGAGTTTTTCAGAGAAACGATAAAATTAAAAGGAGTGTTTACTCTTTTTTAAAATAATCAATATCTTTCAACAAGGGATCAATAGCAAAGTAACTAATTAATACTAAAGGTTTTTCATTATTCAACAACCCATACACCATATTTAAATCAGCCAATGAATTATTGTT
>JARGGF010000847.1 GCA_029210905.1 Bacteroidales bacterium
TCAACAGGTTAAAATATAAAATAGTTACTGTTAAAGGAATAGAAATTACTAATTCCAATTACAAAAAACACATTCCTGCTTTTGGAACTGTTGATTTAATTGCAACTCCAAAGGCCCTTTAAGGATTTTGAATTAATACATCTTTTATCCGCTCTAATTTACCATCAATTTTTGGCATTTGAAGACCAAGGATATGTGCAATTAAAGGGTAAATGTCAATATTTTTAATACTTGCCGCCTTATAACCTGATTTAAAAGCAGGACCTATTGCATAAAAAATGCCATTCATATCTTTGTTCTCATTATCAAAACCATGTGCTCCTTTGCTGCCTGAGGTGTGCACTTTGTCATATTCAACACTCCAGGTGCTGTCAGCCAAAATAGTGAAGTCCCCGGTTCTGGGATTGTTGCCATAATTTAAGCGCTTTGGAATTTCAGAATTTTTCCAGCAAGAAATATGTTTTACTCCTTTAAGCGCCAAATAAATGGAATCGGCAAATCCTTTTTTTGCCCAAACATTAAAAACAGGATTAGAGCCGATAAGATGATCAAACCATTCTTCTTTGATATAATCCTTTAGTATAACCACTTTCTCTTTTGAGATAGAGGACATGCCATGGTCGGAAGTAACAATCACATTCACCTTGTTTTTAATATCAAGTTGATTAATTTTATAAAACAGATGGCCAATCAAGCTGTCCAGTTTGGGTATCAATTCTTTGATTTCTTCACTATCAGGGCCACATTTATGTCCTTTACTATCCGGTTCGTGAAAATATAACAGGATTAAATGAGGTCGCTCATTTTCAGGTAATTTCAACCATGAAACAACAGTGTCAATGCGTTGTTCAAAAGGAAATTTATGGATGTATTTTTTCCAGTAACCTGGCCTTTCATTATTAATGGCAGCTTCAGATCCCACCCAAAAAAATGAGGCTGATTTAATTCCTTGTTCTTCAGCCAGGTTCCAAATGGGTTTGCCACCATAATAATTCCCGTCTTCAACCTTACTACGGTCTGCTATCTCATATATTGCTTTAAATTCCGGGCAGTAAAAAGTGTTATTAACAATTCCGTGGTGATCCGGATAAAGTCCGGTAACCAATGTGTAATGATTAGGAAAAGTTTTAGTTGGAAACGAAGCTTCCAAAGATTCTGCTTTTACGCCATAAGCTGCAAGAGAATCAAAGACCGGAGTGTTATTTTTAGAGCAATAATCCCATCGGAAGCCATCCAGGGAAACCATAATAACATAATCATCCTGGGCAGAAAGTTCTATAGTATCTATAAGCAGGGCAATTATAAAAATATATTTTATCATATTTTGAACCTATTATTAAACGATAAATTTATATTAAAAGCAGCAACATCAAAAATCAAAGGCATCAATTTACATAAATTTAATAAACTAAAAAAGCCATCCGAAGATGGCCTTTTAACTATTTCATTGAGACTTATATCTTTTAATATTCCCAAAGGTCTTGCTCATAATCGAAAATACTCTCTTTGATTCTTTCTGCCTCAATAAGGGCTTCTAACCCAACTGTATAGTCAAGAATTGCCCTGTTGTTATATGCATTCGATTCCTGAACGATGTAACTTGAAAACATTCTTTTAAAGAAGATGTCATCAAAGGATTTGCGTTCAGCATCGTTTTGTGGGTTAAATACTTCGTGATTAGCCAAAATTTTTCTGGCTTCAGGAAAATACACCCAAAATAGTTTCGTTTTCGACATGGTTTCCGCCTCTTCAGCATCAGGATCATTAGTTTCCTTAGCGTACACCCTTACCGGACAAATACCTATTATTCTAACTTCAAGCACCGAACGTTGTTTATCGAAAAACCACATTTCTTTTAAAAGAAACTGTTTTACTTCTTTGGTATAAATCTGTCCTTCAATGGTTTTTTCAATCATTGGGCCTTCAGGATCTTCAACATTCTCGACCATTATCACTTCGTCCTTTGCACCGAATTTGTCTTCAATATCCTTTACTGTCATTACCGTAGCAAACTCATCATTTCCTGCCTGATTATAAGCCGTAAGCCCCTGGTTTTGAACGCCCCACATCAAAAGGTCAATTAAACTCATTCTTTCTCCAATGGCTTGCTCTGGATAATATAACGGAAAATTCATTTTTTCCTTCATTTCCAGAACCCTCCAGATGGTTTTTGACCACATTACATCTGCCTCACGCAAATATTGATATGGAACAGGTTTTTTATCAGCGACATGCTGTTTAACGTATACTCCATCCAATACATCTTGCGCTTTTAATCCGGTTAAATTAAAAACTAATGCTACAAGCAGAATGATTGAAAACAATCCTTTTTTCTTCATCTTATTCAATTTTAAATGTTTCCTATAGCCCCAAAAAAAATGGCTATTTGACTTTAAATGTAAGGGTACCAAGATCCCTGATAGTACCATCCGGTCCTTTAGCCCTTATATCCTCAATATAAACTTTTCGTCCCGATTGTATTTGTCTGATTAAGGATGACTGTTGTCCGGTAAAAGCAGCACCATTAGAACGTGCATCTTCAGTATATCCGCCCTTTAACACGGCTGAAACATTAAATCCAACAACATTGAACCTTAAGTCGAAATCAAAATTTTCCATAACAGCTAAAACACCTGTTTGAGCAGCCAACCAGTTTTTAGAAACCGAACCTCCACGTTCACCACCAACTTTAGCAACTGGATCTGGCACTTTTTTAACACGGAATTCCTTTGACCCCATGTTCTTTTTCTGGCCGTCAAGTTCTGCAGTTGCACCTACGCTGACTTTTCCTACAGATTTCACTCTTACAACGTAACTATTTCCACTCCGTACAATGCTTCCACCCCCGTTAAGATACGGACTAACTTTACCAGGAGGAACACCAGGTACTGATACATCAACAGGGTTATCTACACCGATATAAAATACGTTCATTTTGGTAGGTGAAAC
>JARGGF010000848.1 GCA_029210905.1 Bacteroidales bacterium
ATTTGAATAAAGAGGATGGTTATTTATATAAGTTTAGAAAGGATGAAAATGTTAAATTAAATTTCAGTTTTGCTGGTTTTTTAATTCAAGAAAACTATATTTCTATAGAAAAAGAAAAAATATTATCATATGATTTTAGTTCCACCAGTCTTCAATGGAAATTTGCAATAAAAAAATTAGGACCATATGCAGATAATTATGGAAAAGAAAAAACGTATGAAGTCAATAAATTTATCGGTCGATTTTATAACACTTTATTATTTGTGATAGAATCCAACTTTATTCTCATTCTCGATTTTAAAACTGGTAATTTTGTAAAATTGGTTAACATTTGCAAAGCATTGCAGCTCAACGAAGCAACTTTTGGCAATATGCGACCCTACGATATTTACCTGGACAAAGATAAAGGTCTCGTATTATGGTTAAGTTTTCATTATTACATTAAAATTGAGGCAACTACGCTAGAACCAAAACTTATTAAAAATTACGCATTAGGAGAAAAAGAGCAATGGTGGAATATCAAGCACAGCACTCCGTATGATAATTTCATTGTATTCAATGCCGATTATGGCGACAAACGTATTTCACCCGATTATCTTGGCGTGGCTGATATTAAAACAGGAGAAATACTGTGGAGTGAGAAAATTATAAAAAAAGGCTTTTTAGTCGATAACCCTCAAGCCTCACAAAACAAGCTTTACCAGCGTGATAATAACAACAACTTGTATATTTATGAAAAGGAATAGGATGTTGACTCCATTGTTCAAGGTACTACCGCTGCGCGGAAAATTTGCAATTTTGACTTAAAATTCCAGCAGTTTACAACTGCTAACATTCCGCAGCAAATTATTAATTTAAAAAAATAAGTCAAAACTTTGACGAAGCCGATCTTATGACCGAAGGAAATAAACTTAAAGAGTTTGGCTTCCAGCTTGCAACTAAGCCGAAGCCATATGACCAAGGGAGTATACTTGAAAGATACACTGACAGTTCAAACATGATATATTAGAGATACTATCTGATCCACGACATGGAGATTACCTGATCCATTACATGGAGACTATCTGATCCACGACAAGGAGTAAGTAGTCCTCCCCTGATAGCGCAAGCATAGCAAAAGGAAAACAAAATGAAATAAGGAAGGATGAAAGGGTGATGAAGAAGGTTGAAGATGGAAGATAGGAGACCGAAGAAAGACTTTCCTGTAAAAGAAGGAAAGCTGAGCAATAGATGAAAGATTGCTTCGTTCCTCGCAATGACGGGACTGGGAAACGCATTTAGTCATTTCACTCTGAAAGAAAAACTTTGTGAAACTCCGTGAAAAACTCCGTGAAACTTTGTGATACAACGTTATAGAAGTAAAAAGAAGACCGAAGACCGAAGAAAGAAAAAAAATCTGTGTTAATCTGTGAAATTCGTGGTGCATTATTAGTTATTAGACGAAAAAAAATCCGTGAATATTCGTAAGATCTTTGTAATCTCCCGATGAATCGGGACAGATACTGTGTTCTATTATAGACCCATGTTCTATTAAATATCCATGGTCCATTAAAATCATAATAATTAGTAAAATCAGCGTACGATATTTAGAAATTACTCATAAGATAAATGGAAAAAAATCTGTGAAGATCCGTTAAATCCGGTTCATCCGTGTCCCATTAAATATTCGTGTTCTAATAAACATCCCTGTCCCATTATAATCTAAATGCAATTTTGCAAACCCCAAAAAAATTAATATTTTAACTCCCCAAATTCATCAAACCAAAAACCAAATGGAAAATCAAGTGCAAATATTGATTGTAATGGTCACCTACATGACCTTATTAATTGCCTGGGGTATTTATCAGGGGCGCAAAGTAAAAACCAGTTCTGATTTTGCAATTGCCGGTAGAAATTTACCCGGATGGGTGGCTGCCTTAAGCGAACGTGCAACCGGTGAATCTTCATGGGCTTTATTGGGCCTGCCCGGAGCTGCGTATGCCACTGGTTTAATGGAAGTGTGGACAGCCATTGGGTGTGTTGCCGGAATCCTTGCAGCCTGGATATTCCTTGCATGGCGCCTTAGAGATGAAGCGGCTAAATATCAAACAGATACTTTTACCGATTATATTGCTAAAAAACATGGCGAAGTGGGTAAATGGATACGAGTTGTAGGTAGTTTTACCATTGTGTTTTTTTTCTTTTTTTATGTAGGTGCACAATTTTTAGGTGGAGGAAAAACCCTTGAAAACCTTTTTGGAATCGACCGCATTTATGGAATGTTGCTGGTAGTGCTTGTAGTGGTGCCTTATACTATTTATGGTGGGTTTAGAAGCGTAACATATACCGATGTAATCCAGGCTATTGTGATGATTACTACTTTAATTGTTGCCCCTATTGCCGGAATTATTTATTTGTCAAATCATGCCGATGGGGGACTGTTCGCCTCAAGTATTTCAGAAGCATTATTAAAAGCAGGGCCGGCATACAATACCATGACTGGTGGTGCCAGTGTTCAGGAAGGGACGTCTCTTTATGATTTTTGTACCAATCTGTTTCCCAATAGCCTGAATATTGCCAAAGGGCTTGGAACTGGAATGATTATAGCCGGAGCTTTTTCATGGTTTTTTGGTTATTTGGGCGGGCAACCACAGCTAAGTACCCGCTTTATGGCTATTTCAGATGCCAGACAAGCTAAAAGGGCCAGAAATATTGGGGTAGCATGGACCATTATTGCTTATACCGGGGCGTTGATGATTGGTTGGATTGGAATTGCAATTTTTGGACCCGAAGGACTGCAGGATCAGGAAACTGTTATGCCAGAAGTATTGACCACTTTGTTTAATCCCTGGATTGCCGGCATATTAATAACGGGAGTTTTAGCTGCTGTTGAACTAAACCTCCCTTTCGGGAGGTAGCTTTAGCGCACTACCATAAAATATGTAGCTTGCCCATATTATAAAT
>JARGGF010000849.1 GCA_029210905.1 Bacteroidales bacterium
TCAGAACAAAAATAGCCGCCTAAAATTTTTACTTTTTAGACGGCCTCACTAAATGTGAAATGTTAACCTAAAACCCCGATAGGGGTTTAACTAAAACTGATATATTATTTCAACCCACTCCCAAATTCTTTATCAATTTGTATTTTTCGACCAAAAAATGTGAAAAAACATTGATAAAATGAAGTATTTGCTGTAGAAAGTTCAACTCCTCCAGAGTTGTTTCACTCATCGCTATAATTTCCAAGAGTTGCACCCACAGTTATTATTGTTTAGCCCTTGAAAAGGGCTTTATGCTTAGAAGCGAAAATCAGTATAAGAATTAGTGAGATCATAAGGTGAGGAATTGCTTTCCAATATTAATTTTGTCAAGTATATCATAAATTTTAAAAGCCAAAAATTTTGGCACATCTGAAACAAAACCTAATGTGGTTACAAATCACATTTTTCATTGAATAGGCGATTGAATTAAATTTAATGAAAAAAAACTGTAACGAAATTGCAAATCAAATACTAACAGTTAAAATTAGTAATTCAGCTATGGGAGAAATATTATTTTTAATAAGAAGGATTTTTTTTTCAATTTTCATTAGGTCCAAAAGTAATGGCATAATTGAATAAATGGGAGATCCATTTGCATAAATCTATAATTAGGCACTCTGACGAAAAAATATGACAAAAACTGATGAACAACGATTTCTTTCCCTTCTGCAGCAGCATAAAGGGATTTTGCGCAAAGTTTCACAAATGTATATGGATAATGATGAAGACCGGGAAGATTTAAGACAAGAGATAATTATTCAAATGTGGAAATCATTTAAAAATTTCAGGGGTGAAAGTAAATTTTCATCATGGATGTACCGCGTAGCAATAAATACTGCAATTACATTTTTTAAAATTGAGAAAAAACGCAATAATATAGCTGTTCAGGAAAATTTGGCGAAACATCCATATGAAGAATATGATCAAACCAAAGATTTACAAATGGAGATTTTTTACAAAGCATTCCAGCAGCTAAAACCTATTGAAAAAGCCTTAATTTTCTACTATTTGGAAGGATTCTCACATATAGAAACTGGAAAATTTTTAGGTATAAGCGAAGGTAATACACGTGTAAAACTAAACAGGACTAAAGGAAAATTACAAATAATAATTAAAAATATAGAAAATGGACTTAGATGAAATAAAAAATAAATGGGAAAATGAAAATATTGATGATGTTCAAATCCCTGAAAGTGTTAAGTATCTGCGAAAAGCCCAGGGCCCAATAGATCATATTAAGGGACACATGAAATCAGAATTTATTATATCAATAATTACTTTCATTTTATTGCCTTTGATCTATAACTTTAAACCTGCAGGCGTATTACCGGTTTTCTTTATGATTTATATTATAATGATATTAATAGGCGTCTACTATTATTATTCTTTTTATAAATTTTATCGTCAAATGCAGGACTTCTCCCTGAATACAAAAGACAACCTTTGGGAACTATACTATCAGTTGCGTCTGAATGTAGAGCGTTACAAGTCCTTTAATCTCTTAATGTCACCATTTTTAACAATTTTAGTATTATTAATTTTCTCCAGAAACAATGTAATTATTAAAGATGGTGTTCTTATTAATTTCAACCTCAACTTATATATTTTAACAGGCACAGTGGTGGTTATATCTATTATTATAATTTTATTAATGAATGTGTGGGTAAATAGTTTATATGGTACAGATATAAAAAAAATTAAAGGTATTCTGGACGAATTAAAAGAGGAATAAATAAAACATACAGGTTTAAAAAACTAAAACCAATTGGCAGAACTAATTTTTTCGTCTAATTTTGCGCCCTCAAAATACAAAGCATCATGGCATTAAAAGAAGAGATAAACAGACGAAGGACATTTGCAATTATTAGTCACCCCGATGCGGGTAAAACCACGCTTACTGAAAAGTTGCTCCTTTTTGGAGGTGCTATTCATGTGGCGGGTGCTGTAAAATCAAATAAAATTAAAAAAACGGCTACTTCCGATTTTATGGAAATCGAGAGGCAGCGGGGAATCTCTGTCGCTACATCTGTAATGGGCTTTGAGTATAATGGTGTGAAAATCAATATATTGGATACTCCCGGCCATAAAGATTTTGCTGAAGATACCTACCGTACTTTATCAGCTGTTGACAGCGTAATTGTAGTAATTGACGTAGCCAAAGGGGTGGAGGAACAAACCAAAAAGCTGGTTGAAGTTTGCCGTATGCGTAATACACCTATTATTGTCTTTATCAATAAATTAGATCGCGATGGTAAAGAAGCTTTTGAGTTACTTGAGGACCTTGAAGTAGTTTTGAATTTAAAAGTAAAACCTCTTTCATGGCCCATTGGGATGGGATATAATTTTCAGGGTGTTTATAATGCATTAAATGAAAAATTATATCTTTTTAGCGGAAAAGACAAACAAGTCAGAGAAGAACCAAAAGAAATTAAAGATATATATTCCAGTGAGTTAGAGGCTGATATAGGAAAGGATGCCACAGCTAAATTACGGGAAGAAATGGAATTTGTCGAAGAGGTTTATCCTCCATTTGATAGAAAAAATTACTTGTCAGGAGAGATTTCCCCTGTATTTTTTGGAAGTGCACTGAATAATTTTGGAGTACAGGAATTATTGGAATGCCTTATTGATATTGCTCCATCGCCCCAGCCTAGTTATACTTTTGAGCGCGAAATAAATCCGTATGAAGAAAAATTTAGCGGGTTTGTTTTTAAGATTCATGCCAATATGGATCCAAATCATCGCGACCGGATTGCTTTTGTTAAGATCTGTTCTGGTACTTTTCTCCGAAACACCAATTATCTGCATACCCGCATTGGGAAACAATTTAAGTTTTCAAGTCCAACAGCTTTTATGGCTGAAAAAAAATCCATTATTGATATTGCCTATCCCGGTGATGTTATT